>CAZJNP010000167.1:0-6516 GCA_964547355.1 uncultured Calditrichaceae bacterium | reverse complement strand
CCGGATACACTGCACCACCTCTTGCACTTGGTAAATAAATCCGTTGGGATGATTTTTTTCGAAAATTTCGATCGTGTCTTTTATTTCACCGCCGCCCTCATGTTTGAAAATAGTGAAAGATTCCCCGATCTGAAATTGAGGGAACTCAATAAATCCCCGGGTGCCGTATATCATGGCTTCATGTTTCATTTTAAGATTGTAACTGGTGGAAATGGCGCACAAGCATCCGGAAGGAAAACGAAATGAGTACACGGCCGTTTCGTCCACGCCGGAAGCACTGAAATTGGCCATGGACTTTATTTCCACGGGAAGTTCATCAAGCAGATAGCACACAAAGGAAATCGGATAAATGCCCAGGTCCAGAGTGACGCCTCCTGCCAAGGCGGGATCAATCAGACGCTTCCTGTATTCTGGCAAAATAAAAACCCCAAAGGAAATATTGAATAGTTTCAGCTTGCCAATTTCATTATTTTGAATTTTGCTTTTCAGTAGTCTCAAACTGGGCAGGAACCTGACCCACATGGCTTCCATCAAAAAAAGATTTCGCGCACGGGCTATGCGTACCAGTCCCCGAGCCTGCTTTGCATTTACCGTGAATGGTTTCTCGATTAGAACGTGTTTTCCGTGCTCCAAAGCCAGTTTAGCGTTTTCAAAATGAAAATTGTGAGTCGTCGCCACATAGATGATATCGATTTCTTTGCTGGCAACCATTTCTCGATAATTGAAGGCGTGTGGAACGTGATGTTTTTTGGCGAATTGTTCTGCCTTGGAAGCGGATTTGGAAGCCACTGCCCAAAGGATGCTGTTTGGATCCAGTTTTAGAGCTTCCGCCATCTTATTTGCAATGATTCCTGCTCCGATGATGCCCCATTTTAGTGGCGGCGCATGATCCATGGTACTTCTCCAAGCTTGTGGTACTCCGCTTCTCAGCTGATAAGTATTTTAGGTAATAGATGATTCGCAGGCAAGGATTAAAAATTTATTTGTGAAAAGATTTTAATGGCAAGGAAAGCCATGTTGGCAGGTAAAGATCAGGTTATTAAAAATTGAGGATAGTATAGAAAGGTCTTTCAAGAAGCCTTAAAATACGGGCTGTATCCCACTATTGGGCGGGATAACAGAAACCCCTCAAGAGTTCCAGTCAAAATTATTGGAAATGATTTGTTCAATTAAAGAGCATTTTTTCTGCTTATTAATGAACGTTTCCCAAAACAGAGCAGTTTGTTTGTCCGGAAACGATTTAGTAAAAACCAGCTTCCATGGTCTGCCTAAACTTTAGGGAAGCTGTTGTGGTATTTCAAGCGCTCTTCTGGATTATGTGAAATGCCAACGTAAAAGCGATTTTAACGGTGAGAATACAAAAAGTAATGAAGGAACTTCATAGTACTTCATAGTTAAAACAAAAAAAGCCTCAGAGAAACATCCCTGAGGCCTTTATGCTCCGGCGGTAGGACTCGAACCTACAACCTAGTGGTTAACAGCCACCCGCTCTGCCGATTGAGCTACGCCGGAATTCTTTTATCTAATTTCAAAATGTATTCGAACCAACATCCCGCAAAAACGGGACAACGTGAATACTCGAAAAACGAGTGCCAAATATACGGACGGGAACAACATCTGTCAAGTACCACAACGCGCTTGTGTAAAAAAAAATTATGCCCATTTCCCTGCAATGTGGGTGCCACATTCCGGACATTTACCATCGACAATTCGATTTGAAAAAACGCTGTGCCAATCCCTCTCGATTAACGTTGTGTGGCAGTTGGGGCAAAATGTTGTTTGTCCCTCGGGGTCGTGCACATTGCCCACGTAACAGTATTTGATTCCTTCTTTTAATGCAATATTTCGGGCCCGGGTGAGTGTGCTTGGTGGAGTGGCCGGATAATTACGCATTTTAAAATCCGGATGAAACGCAGTGAAATGAAGCGGCACCTCATCGCCGAGGTTCTCTAAAATCCAGCTGCACATCCTGGTGAGCTCTTCATCGCTGTCATTCTCGCCGGGTATAAGCAGTGTGGTTATTTCTACCCACACATCAGACTCATGAATCAACCAATGCAGGGTGTCAAGAACCGGTTGTAAATGACCCAGCGTCAGCTTCCTGTAAAAATCTTCGGTGAAGGCCTTTAAATCCACATTAGCGCCGTCCACCATACCAAACACTTCCTCCCGTGCTTCTTCGGAGATATAACCGTTGGTAACCATTACCGTCTTGATATTTTCCTGATGTGCTAATTTGGAAATATCAATCACATATTCACCAAAAATAATCGGGTCATTGTAAGTAAAAGCGATGGAAGGCACATTATGTTTTTTTGCCAGTTGAACGATATCTTCCGGCGTGGCATAAAAAGCGTGTAAATCATCCAACTGGGCTTTACTCATGGTCCAGTTTTGGCAGAACTTACAACCAAGATTACAACCGGCGGTGCCAAAACTTAAGATACTGGTTCCAGGGAGAAAATGGCTCAGCGGCTTTTTTTCTATGGGATCAATAGCCACACCTGTGGGGCGCCCGTATCCCGCGGCGTATAGTTTTCCTCCCATGTTTTTACGCACGTAACAAAACCCGAGCTGTCCCTCACCGATATTACAGTAACGCGGGCATAGGGTGCACAATACGCGCCCGTTATCAGAAGCTTTCCACCATTTGGCCGGATGTAGCTGATGTGATTTCATTATCATTTATTTTGTGAAATTTTATTATAAAAAGCAAGATGTCAAAAAATTAAACTGCGGGGTGGGGGAAATGTTCACATCGATGTTATTTTTCTTAATAATTGGTAATATATGCCGAACTTGAATAAGAGTGAAAAGCAGGAAAGTACTCGGCATGGATAGTCGTTTAACTGAATATCAAATGTTGCTGGAAAATTTAAGATCACGCTTAAATGTGTTGAATACATCGATTTTTTTACTGGAAAATAATCTGGACTTGGTGGATAGTAAAACACATAAATATATTACACAGATTAACAAAGAGTTGGAACGTATTCGCCGATTGATTAATGAAGTACCGGAACACCTGTTTGATGAGTGAGAGGTGAAAAAATAAATATCGAGAAAGATCATGCAAGATAAAAACGCAATAAATATTTTGCTGATAGAAGATGAACCCGAGGTCCGTGAAAGTTATGAGGATATGTTTGAATTCATCGGGCTACCTGTGGATACGGCGGAAAACGGCTTGGACGGATTGGCAAAGTTAGAAAAAAAACATTACGATATTGTCATTACCGATCTGAATATGCCAATCATGGACGGCATGGAGACCCTGCGCCGAATCAAGAAAAAAGACGACTCCATCGAGGTGATCGTGATTACCGGGTTTGCCACCATCGAAAATGCCATCAGCGCTATGAAGCAAGGGGCATTCGATTATATTACCAAACCGGTTTCGTTTGATCATGTCAAGATTGTTATGAACAAATGCATTCAGAAGATTAACGCCCGCCGTGAAAATCTGGAGTTGAAAAGCACTAATACCCAATTGAAAGAGCTCAATGAGCTTAAAGATAAGTTTATTACCATCACCAATCATGAATTACGCACACCATTAGCTGTATTGCGCGGCTACTTTGATTTACTGGAAATGGAAATCGACGGAAATGAAAATTCGGAAGTGAAAGAATATATTGAGGTGATTAATCACACCATCACAGAAATGATGGAAATGGTTGAAAACATGCACGACTTTTCCAACTTTAAAAATTATATTAGCATACGTGAAAAAAAGCTTCTGGATATTAATACATTAGTTAGCGATGTGACTCGTGAAGTGAAAATTCTGTTTGATGAAAGATCTATTCGCCTGGAAACAGAATGCAGTCCACATCCTGTCACAGTAGAAATAGATGAAAAAATGATTCGAAAAGCCATCCGCGAGCTTATTCAAAATGCCTTAAAATACACCGAAAGTGGTGGACTGATTCAAGTAAAAGTGAAAAACATTCCTGAGCGAAATCAGGTGTTTATTTCTGTAAAAGATACAGGGATCGGTATTCCGGCAGAGAAACTAAATCTGATTTTTGAGCCATTTTATGAGGTACAGGATGTTTTGCATCACTCCACCTCTAAAACAGATTTTATGGGCGGTGGAATCGGTGTAGGGCTTTCTTTGGTGAAGGAGACCGTAGAAGCGCATGGCGGGGAAATCGTTGTAGAAAGTACCGTAGGAGCGGGTAGTACTTTTACCATTATTTTACCCACTAAAAGGTAAATCTTTTTTAGCTTAAAATCGCGTCATCTTTTTAAAATGTTCAAACCGAACGTCTAATTCTTCCTTGGTCAAATTTACAAGACGATTAAAACTGAAATCTTCCACATTGTATGAAGCGATCGCGCTGCCGTAAATCAACGCTTTGCGCAGTGTGGAATTGCGAAGGTTTTTAGCCTGTGCGATGTACCCTAAAAATCCGCCGGCAAAACTGTCTCCGGCTCCGGTGGGATCGGTTACTTTTTCCAGAGGATACGCCGGGGCAAAGAAAAAATCGCCTTTGTGATATAGAAGCGCGCCATGTTCTCCCTTTTTTACGATAATCGTTTGCGGTCCGAAATTGTCGGCAATCTTTTTAATTGCCACCACCAAATTGAGTTCATCGCTTAATTCTTTAGCCTCTTCGTCATTTAAGATTAAAATATCGCACCGTTTGATTACCGTTTCCAGTGTGGCGCGTTTTCCGCTGATCCAGAAATTCATAGTATCCAGCACCACCAGCCGCGGTTTATGAATTTGATCCAGCACTTGCAATTGTAACGACGGATCGATGTTGGCTAAAAACACAAAATCAGAATCTTTGTACTGTGCCGGAATCTTGGGCTGAAAATTTTCAAACACATTCAGATAAGTGAACAACGTATCGCGATGGTTCAGATCGTGGTGGTACCTGCCGCCCCAGCGAAACGTCTCTCCGCTTTCCACGTACAAACCGTCGAAATTTACGCCCCGTTTCTTGAGGAAAGATAATCTGGAAGCGTCAAAATCGGATCCCACCACGCCAACCACTTTAACCGGGCAAAAAATACTGGCGGCTGCGCTGAAATACAAAGCCGATCCTCCCGGTGAATCTTTTACCGAGCCATAGGGCGTTTCTACTGTATCATAAGCGATGGAACCAACAACAAGTACGCTCATCAGATGTTCTCCTTACATGTGTTCCGGAGCTGAAATACCCAAAATTTTCAGTCCGTTGGCGATTACGATGCGAGTGGCATCAATTAAATGCAGTCTGGCCTGCGTTAGCGCGGGGTCTTCGGAAATTACCCGGCAAACAGTGTAGAATTTATGAAAAAGCGTCGCCAGATCGAACAGGTAATTGACCAGGCGGTGCGGTTCGTAGGATGCAGCACTGGATGCAATCGTTTTCGGGAAATCGGTCAGGTGCGTAATCAAATGCTTTTCTTCCTCGCAGGTCAGCAGAGTCAAATCGGATGGCTGCGCAAGGTCGATCTCTTTTTCACCGGCTAATTTAATGATGCTGCAAATGCGGGCATGGGCATACTGGATGTAAAAGACCGGGTTTTCATCCGACTGCTTTCTGGCCAGGGTTAAATCAAAATTTAAATGGGCGTTCATGTTGCGCATCAAAAAGAAGTAACGGGTCACATCCGTGCCCACTTCGTCCAGCAGATCGTCCAGGGTGATGAAGTTCGCCTTGCGGGTGGACATCTTCACTTTTTCGCCGTTTTCGGTCAGTGTGACGAACTGATTAATCAGCACCTTGATTTTATCCGTATCGTATCCCAGCGCCTTCACAGCAGCTAACACGTCCGGATATGTGGCGATATGATCCGCTCCGAAAATATCGATGATCAGATCATATCCACGTTTAATCTTTTCCACATGATAGGCGGTGTCCGGCAGACGGTACGTCGGCTCACCGCTGCTTTTGATGAATACCCGATCCTGTTCAAATCCCAGCTTAGTGGTTAAGAACCAAGTGGCACCTTCCCGCTCTTCGATCAGGCCTTTTTCCCGCAGCGCCTGAACTACGGCGTCAATTTTACCCTCATCGTACAGGGATTTTTCGTTGTAAAAAACGTTAAATTCAAAGCCCAGCCGCTTGATAGTGCGTTTGATATCCGCAAAAATGGATTGTTCGGCGCGATCCTTAAAAAGAGTGACATCCTCATGGTCTTTCAGGGAATCGCCGTATTCTTCGTAGATGGCGCGGGCAATATCGATAATGTATTGACCCTGATAGTAGTCTTCCGGAAATTCGATGGATTCGCCGCACAATTCCAGATAGCGCAGACGCACTGAGTCACCCAGCACGCGCATCTGCCGGCCGGCATTGTTAAAATAATATTCCCGTGTGACCTTATAGCCCACCGCTTCCAGCAGCCGGCAAATGGTGTCTCCCAAAACCGCGCCTCGTCCGTGGCCTATGGTTAACGGTCCGGTGGGATTGGCGCTCACGAACTCCACATTGGCGGTTTTCCCGGCAGCGGTCTGCAATTGGCCGAACCGTTCCCCGAGTTCGAGAATTTGCCTTAATTGGTCGTAAAGATTTATGT
>CAZJNP010000166.1:0-6536 GCA_964547355.1 uncultured Calditrichaceae bacterium | reverse complement strand
TTAATATTCTAGTCTTCTAAATAGCACAACAAATCGCTGCACCTGACCGAAAAACGCGGAGCATGAAATCGGCCAGTGAGAAAGTCCGTGGCAAGTGGAAGTTTATTGGCGCGTGGCAAATCCGGTTAGCTTAATCGTTAGCCCTATAACTAGGAGTGTTAAATGTCAGAAGAGAAGCAGTTATCACCATCACGCAAACTTGCATCGAAAGTAATATATGCAGCGTTTCAAATTTCAAAGCCCAAACCAAAGCGCATTTTGAAAACGATACGCGTTGTTAAACCATTTGGCGAAAAATTATTGGGAGATGTAAGATGAAAACCTTATTTCTCTCCTTTGTTTTGTTTTTGGCCGCTATGGTCTGGGGCCAAAATCCATTTCATCAAATCTCTACGCAAGAAATCAATACGCATCTTGCCGTGAATGTTCCTTTTCGCAACCACGAAGTAGGGATGAATCGGGCTTTGCCCAAACTGGAGGAACTTGGCGTTAAGTTGTACCGCCATTTCACATACGGAGACGTTCTCTGGCAACAGGTGGAACTGGAAAACGACCAATGGAATTTCGTTTATTCGGATTCCGCGATTTACAATCCGTATCAAATCGCTTCTCTGGCCACGCTTTACGGCTATTGCACAGGTTATGATACCATCGGTTTGCAAGTGCCGTGGCGCGCCTGTGAGGAATCCGGCTGTGGCTGGCACTTTTCGGATAGTACGGATTCCAAAGACTACGTGATGACGGTGGTGAACCGTTACAAGGATATTGTACAATATTGGGAAATTTCAAACGAGCTGGACGGCCATCAACACCGGCCGGAGGGGCTTCCCCAAAAGGAGATTCCTGAATTTTTAAAGCTAAACTATCGTTGGATTAAAAGCATTCAGCCGGAGGCAAAAATTTTACAGCCCAGTCTTTCGGGCACATACGGATTACCCCTTGGCTCGAACGGCTGGCTGCGTATGATTTTAATCAATGGCGGATACGATTATTTCGATATTCTCGGCTATCACGACTACAATTCGTGGTGGACTTTGCCGGCCCATGTGGATTCCATTAAAAGAGCATTTAGAGAATGCGGCTATGAACCGAAGCCCATATGGGTCACGGAATGCAGCATCTCCAGCGATCCGACCACGAACATCACGCCTCGTTACTCATCCATCGATGGACAGGCGGCGGATGTTTGGAGAAGGACGACCATTCTCTTTGCGGAAGGCGTTGAAAAATTCTTCTGGCATCCGTTCTGGAGCGGGGCATACCGCCCCTGGATAGAATTCGGATTGCTCGATAGCGAAGGCAAAAAGAAAAAATCCTTTTATTCGTTTCAACTTCTCATAAGCGAAATCGATACCTTCCTTACCGCAGAAAAAATTTCTTATGGCGAGGTAACCAACGACAATCTTTCCGGCGGTGACGGGGTCTGGGCGATTAGATTCACTTTTTCTGACGGAAGAAAGAAATGGGTTTTGTGGAGTCCGAATAACCTTAGCTACACACTTTCGCTTGAAGGTTACAATTTTGCCGAGATAATTCATGTGGTCCCAACTTACATTAGCGAAGACGGGGAAACGGCGATCTTCCAAAGAGACACAGTAAGTGTGACTAACGGAGAATTAAGTCTTCATTTAACCGAATTCCCGGTGCTTGTAAAAGGCACAAATCTTGAGGCAATCGAGAAAAATCATCCGATTCCCGAAGCGTTCAAACTCTACGACAATTATCCGAACCCGTTTGGAAGCGCAAGTTCGTCCAGTACGTTTATCAGTTACTATGTGCCACACAAATCCGAAATTACGATAAAAGTTTACGATATTCTGGGGCGCGAGATAAAAACGCTTGTAAAGGGCCTACAAAACAAAGGGAAACACAGAGTACTTTTTCACCAAAATTCCCTTTCGGCCGGAATTTATTTCTACACACTGCAAACGGATGGGATTACGATTACCAAGAAATTATTGATTACCAGATGAACGCGTTTGATTACGCGCCGAGCGTATTTTGATGTTTTTGAATTTTAGACTCTAACCTGGGCTTGGAGCCTATTCAGTAGAAATAAATCCGGTTTTTTCAAGGAGGTGCAAAATGAAAACGCTACTGCTCACCATGGTCTTGATTCTGGCCGGAACGCTTTATGGTCAGAATCCGTTTCATGACATTCAACTCAACAAAGCCGAGGATGCGGACTCTTTAATTTTGCCCATGATAGGGGTTATTTCCGGGCCTCTGCCCTGCCCTAATTCTCCGGCGCCCGATATTACCGAGCAGCTTAAAGACATCGGCGTAAACAGCATCCGCAATAACGATTATTGGGATGATCGTCTGGATCTTGCCCAAATTTTCTGCTGTTCGGATACGGGTATTTACCCTTCCTGGGAGTGTGACCCTTACGATGAGAGCCATTACCATTGGGGCCCCAGCGACACGCTTTTTCAGATTCTCATGGATAACGGGTTCGAACCCTTCCTCCGCCTGGGGGACGAATCCAACTGCGCTTACCGCGAACACGATTTTAACGGGCCGCAAAACGCACTGCAAGAACGCAATTGGATTATTGCGGCCATTAAAACCGTGGAACGCTACCAGCACTGGCAGGGTAGGGAGCGCTGCTTTAACTACCTGGACATTATCACGGAATGGGTCAACAAGGATTTTTGGGATCGTTCCAAAGATGAATTTGTTCGATTCTGGGCTAAAGCCTTTGATTCTTTAAAAACCCATTTTCCGCAATATAAAATAGGCGGTCCCGGCTTCTTGGGAGCTACCCAGCATGTGATTAAAGGAGAGAATGGCGATGCGAATCTGTTCTTAGACTATATGTATGAACACGGCATTCGTCCCGATTGGATTGGATTTCATCTCTGGAGCAATGATCCGATCGATTATTATCGGGCGGCTCAACAGTTTAGGGCTTTACTCAATGGCACAGGCGATTTTGCTTCCGTTCCCTGGGCCAATACCGACTTTTTTAAAGATGTGGAGATTATCTGCGATGCCTGGGGTGTTTCGAAATTCTATCCCGATACCGTAGTTTACCTTCCCCGACCTGAATTGGACAAACTAATGAACAAAAAAGAAGGAGCGGCTATTATTACCGGTTCCTGGATTGCCATGCAATACACCGATATCCAGCGTACCTACTATTATCGGGCAAACGACGCCAATTCCGATCCCAATGCCGGCCCGAACGATCACGACATGGGATGGACCGGTTTGTTCTACGGCGACCCCAACGCCACCTACAAACCCAAGGCCCACGCTTTTCGTCTGTGGTCTGTAATTGCCAACAACTATCCCCGTTTCCTGAAAACCGATCTTCCTTCGCGGGCGCAAAACGACACCACCCGTCTCTGGGTAATGGGCGGCGAAAGCGATAACGGCAACTACGCGGTTTTGTTAGCCAATACGGAAGATCGGGACATTGATTACGCGTTGACCATTAACGGCAAAGCGGTTAATCTGGACAATTTTGAAAAGGTAGAAATCTACCAGGTAGATGACACCAATGACGGCCGAACGGCCCGTATCTGGAAAGGTGGCACATTTACCATCGGTCAGGGCTGTACCCAACTGATTGTTTTGCAGCCGAAAACAACGGCGCTTAGTCATGACGGCACCAAGCCAACGCGTTTTGCTCTCTGGTCCAATTATCCCAATCCGTTTAACCCCAGCACGCAAATCAAATACTCCCTGGGACAGAATTGCAAAGTTCGTTTGGTTGTGTACGATCTTAGAGGCAAAGTCGTAAAAACACTTGTCGATGCATCTCAGCGTGCCGGAGACCACACAATAACCTTTGACGCACGGAACCTGCCCAGCGGGATTTACTTTTACCGGATTCACACCAACACCGGATGGAAAAAAACGGGCAAGATGGTGCTGCTGCGTTAAATAAACAAAAGGAGATTTTTCCCGAGAATAAACGGTATAGCTAAAACTAAATTTAGAACAAAGCCCATGGCAAAATTTATTTCATCCTTTAAAAAGAAGTCCATTTGAATGGAATCGAAAATTATCGGGGCAGAACGGGGTTCTCAATTAGTCAAGAGAATTCGAAACCGGTTTCAGCAACATTGTCCTGAGCAGCCTTGACCGGTTGTAAACGCAGAGAGGGAAGCCAACAGTTCCTGAGCAGTCTCGCCTTGGCGGAGGTATAGGGGGATAATTCTTGAGTAGGGCTAAGGCTAAACAAGCCACATTGTCCTGTTAAAACGGAATGCTTCGCTCCACCTGTACGACAATCCTTCACATGGCACAATTTCTCATTTACCGTTTCCGACCGTCCGATATTTTCGATTAATTACAGCGCGAAAAAAGACCGGATTCTCATAGAATCTACTTGCTAACCCAGTCTGTCTATGAATAGGAGGCGTAAGATGAAAACTTTATTGGTAACAATAGTTTTACTTTTGGCGGGTTCGCTCTGGAGCCAAAATCCTTTTCACGATATCCGACTTAATCAAGCCGCAGATGCGGATTCGATTATTTTACCCATGATAGGGGTTATTTCCGGGCCCTTATCCTGCCCCAATTCCCCGTCGCCCGACATTACCGAGCAGCTCAAAGACATCGGCGTAAACAGCATCCGCAACAACGGTTACTGGGATGATCGTCTGGATATTGCCCAAATTTTCTGTTGTTCCGATACGGGCATTTACCCTTCTTGGGAATGCGATCCCTACGATGAAGCACATTATCATTGGGGTCCCAGCGACACGCTTTTTCAAATTTTTATGGAAAATGGCTTCGAACCGTTTTTACGCCTGGGCGATGAAGAGCATAGTGCCCTTCGGGAACATGATTTTAACGGGCCTCAGAATGAACTACAGGAACGAAATTGGATTATTGCGGCCATTAGAATCGTAGAACGCTACCAACATTGGCAAGGTCGTGATCGTTGTTTCAATTATTTGGACATCTTTACGGAATGGCCGAACAAAGCCTTCTGGGATCGTTCTAAAAACGAATTCATTCGTTTTTGGGCAGAGGCGTTTGATTCTTTAAAGACCCGATTCCCTCAATACAAAATTGGCGGGCCGGGCTTTTTGACCTCAACTGCAGATGTAATCGACGGCAATGCAAGCGAAGAAAATGAGGCCGTTCTATTTCTAAAATACCTTTACGAACACAATTTACGTCCCGATTGGATTGGGTTTCATCTGTGGAACAACGACCCCGAATATTATTACCTTGCGGGAAAGCAGTTTCGAGATTTACTTAATGGTGCAGGAGATTTCACTTCTGTTCCTTGGACTAATACCAATTTCTTTAAAGGTGTGGAAATTATATGTGATGCGTGGGGCGTTTCACCCTATTATCCAGGTAGTGCCTTAACTTATCTCCCTCGTTCTCAACTGAATGAACTAATGAACAAAAAGGAAGGAGCGGCGATTATCACCGGATCATGGATTGCCATGCAATACACCGATATCCAGCGCACCTATTATTACCGTGCCAACGATGCCAATTCCGATCCCGAAGCCGGTCCGAATGATGATAATATGGGTTGGTCGGGATTGTTTTTCGGCGACCCCAACGCCACTTACAAACCAAAGGCCCACGCTTTTCGTCTGTGGTCGGTTATTGCTAACAATTATCCACATTTCCTTAAAACCGATTTGCCTTCGGTGGCGCAAAATGACACGACCCGTCTCTGGGTAATGGGCGGCGAAAGCGATGACGGAAACTATGCCGTTTTAATCGCCAACACAGAAGAGGTGAACATCGATTATGCGCTTACGATTAATGGCAAAGAGGCCAACCTTGACAATTTCGAAAAGGTTGAAATTTATCAGGTGGATAATTCCAACGATGGCCGAACGGCTCGAAATTGGACTGGCGGCAATTTTACCATTGGTCAGGGGTGTGTTCAACTTGTCGTATTACAGCCAAAGGCCATGGCACTGAGTCATGATTTAAACAAGCCAACGTATTTTGCTCTATGGCCCAATTATCCCAATCCCTTTAACCCCGTAACTCAAATCAAATATTCCCTGGGACAAAATTGTACGGTGCAATTGGTCGTGTATGATATTCAAGGCAAGATGATTCAAAAACTTATCGATCAAAAACAAAAAGCGGGCACGCATACGGTGTTGTTTGATGCTCGACAGTTAACCAGTGGTATTTACTTTTACCGGATTACCACAAGCATCGGCTGGCAAAAGACAGGAAAGATGGTTTTATTGCGTTAACAATTCAGCACGGAGTTATCGGTTTGCCACTCAGTCAGAATTAGAAACGGTATCTGGGTTAAGCTTTCAAGTCCTAAATATACTTTACAGTTGTTGTTGGGCCTGTGGAAATGTGGATAACTTTTTGGCTTTACGATTAGTTCTCATAGGGTGTCCTTCCTGTTATATTTAGTTGGGTTTAATTAAATAAGAAAGGATGCCCTTTTTTGTGGTGTTGCAGATAATTTACTTTTTTCTTTTTCCAACATTATTTAATTGTTCTGGGGTTCGGACATACTTGTCATGCTATCGCTGCAAGTATATTTGCTGTGACAGCATCATTCAAAGTATGATCCCCAAAAC
>CAZJNP010000165.1:0-6540 GCA_964547355.1 uncultured Calditrichaceae bacterium | reverse complement strand
GGACTGGCTCATGGCGAAGGCCAGTGTCCCGCCCAGAATGGCGTCCTTGCTCAGGAAACCTGAGAAAAAGGGAATTCCTGAAAGAGCAAGGGAAAAAATAAGAAACGTCATGTAAGTAATGGGCATTTTTTTCTTGAATCCACCCATCAGCCGGATGTCGTTTGGATCGTCATGGATTCCTTCTTTTTCCATAGCGTGGTGCATAGCATGTATAACGGAACCGGAACCTAAAAAGAGCCCGGCTTTGAACATGGCGTGGGTTACCAGATGGAAAAATCCGGCCACATAGGCGCCCACACCCATCGCCATAATCATATAGCCCAATTGGCTGATGGTGGAGTAAGCCAGCACGCGTTTGATATCGTTTTGTGTGATGGCGATGGTGGCGGCAAAAATGGCGGTAAATCCGCCCACATAAGCGACCACCAGCATGGCGTCGAAAGAGAGCATAAAAGACAAACGTGCCATCAAATAAACACCGGCCGCCACCATGGTCGCGGCATGGATTAAGGCGCTGACCGGGGTGGGGCCTTCCATGGCGTCTGGCAGCCACACGTGCAACGGAAATTGAGCAGATTTACCAATAGCACCGGCGAATAGCAGCACACCGGCCGCAGTCAACCATCCGCCGGAAAGCAGTCCCTGACTGATGCCCTGATGAATTTGCAACAGGTTAAACGTGCCTAAGGAGCTAAATACAATCAGCAGACCAATTAAAAAACCGTAGTCCCCCACGCGGTTGGTGATAAAGGCCTTTTTACCGGCATTGGCTGCGCTGTCTTTAGTAAAATAGTATCCGATCAGCAAGTAGGAACAAATACCTACCAGTTCCCACATGATGTAAATGCCGAACAGGTTTTCCCACAGCACCAAACCCAGCATGGAAAAACTGAACAAGGACAGATAAGCAAAAAAGCGGTTATACAAAGGATCGCCGTGCATATAGCCAATGGAATAAACATGGACAAGAAAACTAACCGTGGAAACCACGGCAACCATGATGATGGCTAAATTGTCGAGATAGATGCCCATGTCGATTTTAAAACTACCCAGATCAATCCAATGCACGCTGGCGTGCAACGAAAAATTGGGGTCACCATTAATTAGCATCTTTATAACCAGGATCAAGGAAAGGATAAAAGAGATGCCAATGGCAGATACAGACACCCAATCTCCTTTACGGGGCAAACGCTTGCCGATAAAAATATTAATGACAAACGCCGCCAGGGGTAATAACCAGATGTAAAGAGCTGTTTGGATCATAGCTTCCTCGAATACCGTAATTAGTTTTTCATTTCGTCAACTTGTGTTACATCCACGGTGGCCTTATTCCGGTACAAATTCAGAATGATGGCCAGAGCGACGGCAGCTTCGGACGCAGCCAGAATGATGATGAAAATGGCGACTAACTGCCCGTTAATATAGGAATCGATATACTTCGCAAATGCGATAAAATTCAGATTAACGGAATTCAGAATGAGCTCCACGCCCATCAGAATTCCCACAGCATTCTTCTTATAAAGTACTGTAATCACACCTAAAGTAAATACAATGCCGCTGATGATCAGATACGATTGCAATTGAATCATTGTTTATCCTCCGAACGTGCCAAATAAACAGCGCCGATTAGCGCGCCCAGTAATAACACCGAGACGATTTCAAAGGGCAGCAGGTAGTTGGTTAAAATTGAGGTACCGATCAGTTCGGTGGTGGGAACAAAGGCTTTTTGGATTTCTTGCGCCCAGGGTGAGCGGAATATGATCAAACTTAAAATAAACGCGATAGCCAGGCCGCCCAAGAGACTGACCAGCAACGAATTATGAGCTGTTTTTTTCGCAGTGTCATAAATTTTGTGGGTCATCAGTACGCCAAACAAGATTAATATCAGAATGCCACCCACGTAAATAATGATCTGGATGACAGCTAAAAAATCCGCGCCAAGCATCACGTAGAATCCGGCAAACCCTAAAAAGGTGGCCAGCAGAGCAAAGGCCGAATAAATGATTTTATTCGAAAATGCCACCATTAAGGCCGAAACTACCGTGACTATGGCAATGAACAGAAAAAGAACTTCATTTGCTTCCATTCTCAGAAATCTCCAAATAAGTTCGGTTTTTAATTCTCCAGGAGAACGATTTATTATTCCGTTTGTCCGGAATTAAAGCACGCGCCGGCGCCTAAATAGCCGGGATTATTCTTTCTTTGCCGCGTCGCTTCCGGGCTTATTGGCGGCCGCTTTCATTTTAGCGGCTTTGGCGGCGGCCAGCGCTTCTTTTTCTTTCCGTTCCCGTTCGCGCAAGGATTCGACTTCTTCCGGAGTATAATTGGCAAAGTGCACCAGAAAATCGCTACGATCATAGCTGGCAAATTCATATTCCGGGGTCATGTAAATACACTCCGTCGGGCACGGAAAGACGCAGTCGGCGCAATAGCAGCATTTAGCCATGTCAATGTCAAATTTGACCACATGCAGCCGTTTTTTTGTGCCGTTGGATGTTTCGCCCAGGTCTTCATCTTTGGCTGCCTTGATGGTTTCGATATCGATGCAGTCCACAGGACAGGCTCTGGCGCATTGTAAACATCCGATACAATCGTCAATATTGACAAATAGTTTCTGACGGGAAAGCGGCGGCAGTTCCTTTTTTACATGCGGATACTGAATGGTTACCGATTTGGTGAACAAGTGCCGTAGGGTAACCCCCATCCCGATCAGAATTGTGGCAATCGCTTCATATATATTTTTGAAATATTCTCTCATAGCGCACCGTTAAGTTTTGGTTATAAGATTTTCCACAGACTAATAAACAGAATTACAGCGAAAGAAAAGGGAGTTAACACTTTCCAGGCGGTGTACATGAGCTGGTCCACCCGCAGGCGGGGGAGCGTCCAGCGCAGCCACATTTGAATAAAAATCAGGAAAAAGGCTTTGCCTAAAAACCAGAACGCGCCGGGAATGAAATCTAAAAAAGCGAACGGCGCCTGCCAGCCACCCAGGAAAGTGGTGGTTGCAATCGCCGAAACCACAAACATATTGGCGTATTCCGCCATCATAAAAAAGGACCAGCGCATGCCGGAATATTCGGTGTGAAAACCCGCCACCAACTCCGATTCCGCTTCCGGAAGATCAAACGGGGTACGGTTGACCTCCGCAAGGGAAGCGATGAAATAAATGACAAAAGCGACAAAAGCAAACGGGAAGAATTTAAAGACGTTCCAATCGAACAAATTTCCTGCCTGGCTGTGGACGATTTCCTGCATGTCCAGCGAGCCGGAGATCAAAATAGCTGCGATTAAAGACAGGGAAACCGGGATTTCATACGAGACCATCTGAGCTGCGGAACGCATGGCGCCATACAGAGACCATTTATTGTTGGATGACCAACCGCCCATCAAAATGCCGATCACCACCACCGATGATGCCGACAGGATGTACAAAATACCCACATTCAAATCAGCCGGAATGAAGTTTTTACTCCAGGGCAGAACGGCAAAAGCCGCCATGGTAGCCGCAAAAACCACATAGGGTGCCGCCCGGAAAAGAAGTTTATCCGCCTTTTCCGGAATAATATCTTCTTTAACCAGCAATTTAATGGTGTCGGCAATGGTTTGCGCCCAGCCGTGCCAGCCGCCCACTTCCATGGGGCCCAGACGGTCCTGCATGTGTCCGGAGATTTTACGTTCCAGCCATACGGCAACCAGCGTAAACAGTGCAATAAAAGTAAAAATAAGCACTCCCAGAACCACTCCTATCACCGTGGATGACAACCAGAACGGCCAGTCTGCCATGGCCGGAAATAGTTCAAATGAATACTGAATAATCGGTTCCATTTTAACCCCAAACGTTATTCACATGTTTTAAATGATTCAAAACGCATACAATCCAATTAAAACCGTTTAGTACGAATCTTTTCGTTTCAGATTTCCTTTATGACTTAACGGTCGATTTCACCTAATACGATATCCAGACTTCCGATGATGGCCACCAGATCGGCAATCATTACTCCTGGCGCGATGGCCGGAAGCACACTCAAGTTGGAGTAGGCCGGCGAGCGCACTTTCACGCGGTTTGGCATTTTACCGCCGTTAGAGATAATGTAATAACCGAGAGCGCCGCGCGGCGTTTCGGTTTGGATGTAATATTCACCGACCGGTACTTTAATGTTCCGTGGTACTGTCTCTTTGGCATCGCCGTCGGGTAATTGCTCGGCCGCCTGGCGGATGATTTTAACCGATTCGTACATTTCGGCCACCCGCACCCAGTAACGGTCCCAGGTGTCACCTACGGTTCCTTTTTCTCCTTTGCCCACGCAAACATCGAATTCAAACCGGTCGTAAATACCGTAAGGGTCCGCTTTACGCAGATCGAACGGCACGCCGCTGCCCCTCAATGAAGGACCACTCATGCCGTAATTGATGGCCACTTCCGCAGGAATCACACCCACGTTGGCCGTACGGTCGATGAATATTTTATTAAAGGAAAGAATGTCGTTATATTCTTTGATCTTGGGCTCAAAATAATCGCAGAAGTTGAGCACCTTATCACGCCAGCCGTCCGGGGCATCGTAGGCCACGCCACCCACCCAGACGTAATTGTAAAGCAGGCGCGCGCCGCATAATTCTTCGAACAGATCCAGAATATGTTCGCGGTCGCGGAAACAGTACAGAAAGGGGGTAAACGCGCCGATGTCCAGCCCGTAAGTGCCCAGAGCGATTAAGTGGCTGGCAATACGGTTGAGCTCCGCCACGATGACGCGCAGGTGCTCGGCCCGCTCGTTCACTTCCAGCTTCATCATGCGTTCCAGACCGATGACGTACCCCAGGTTGTTGTTCATAGAGGCGATGTAATCCAGACGGTCGGTAAAGGGGATCACCTGATGCCAGGTGACATTTTCGGCGTGTTTTTCGAAACAGCGGTGTAAGTAACCGATCACCGGATCGGCTGATTTGATAATTTCACCGTCCGTTTTCAGGATGACCTGTAAAACGCCGTGTGTGCTGGGGTGCTGCGGCCCCATGCTGAGCGTCATTTCATCGGATTTTATATTATCCGGCACAATGAGTTCAAATTGAGTCGGAGGAAGATTACTTTTGTTCATCTGTTTTACCTTTCATTTCTGGGTGCAAAACGGGAATGTCGTGATAATATTCCGGTTGAACGTAATCTTTGCGCAGAGGATACCCTTCCCAGTCTTCCGGGAGAAGCAGCCGGCGCAAGTCGGGATGGTTGTCGAAGACGATGCCGAATAAATCGTACGCTTCCCGCTCATGCCAGTCTGCCGTGCGCCACAGGTCGGCAATGGAAGGGATGTGGGGATGGTCGCGCGGCACCGTGACTTTTAAAACGATTTTATGGTTTTTGGACATGGAATACAGATGATACACCGTACCCAATTGATCGCCGTAATCCACGCCGGCCAGATTCATCAAAAAGTCAAAATCCATATCGTCGTTGTCGCGCAGGTATTCGCAGACCGGGTAGAATTGCTCCGGCTTTATTTGCAGATAAGGCTGCAAAACTTCGTTATTGAATTCCAGAATCGCCTCGGGAAATTTTTCCTGTAAGCGGTCATGAATTTCTTGTGCAGTCATCGTTTGATTTCCTATTTATGCTGATTTCGCTTTACCTTGATTTTTAATTTTTTCTTTGAGTTCCAGAAGTCCGTGCATCAGCGCTTCCGGACGGGGAGGGCAGCCCGGCACGTACACATCCACCGGGATGATTAAATCCACGCCTTTTAACACGTGGTAACCGTATTTCCAGTACGGGCCGCCGCAGTTGGCGCAGCTGCCCATGGAAATGACGTATTTCGGTTCCGGCATTTGCTCATATAAACGGCGCAAAAGTGGCGCCATTTTGATGGTGACCGTTCCGGCCACAATCATGACATCCGATTGCCGCGGGCTGGGCCGGAAGAACATGCCGAACCGGTCCAGATCGAAGTGGGAAGCGCCGGTGGCCATCATTTCGATGGCGCAGCAGGCCAGGCCAAACCCCAGCGCCCAGGGAGAACTCCCGCGACTCCAATTCAACAGTTCATTGAGTTTGCCAAAAAATATATTGTTTTCGCCCCGTGTGTCGAGCCAGTGCATATTTATTCTCCTTTCTTTTTCGGCTTTGCCAGGTGCGCTAATTGCGGATTCGGTTTAATCCAGTTCAAATCGCCTTTGGCCCAGACATAAGCCAAACCTACCAACAGAATCACAATAAAGATGAACATTTCAATAAAAGCGACCAAACCCAGTTTGTCGAAGACCACTGCCCAGGGGAACAGGAAAATAACTTCCACGTCAAAAATGATGAAAATTAGAGCGATCACATAAAAACGGTTGTTGAACTGAATCCATGCTTCGCCCTGGGGAAGCTCCCCGCATTCGTAGGGAATGTACTTTTCGGGGTAAGACTTCCTGGGTTGAAGTATCCGGCTCAAAATCAGAGCCACACCCACCAGTAAAATGGCCGTTACAATAAAAAGAAGAACAATATAAAAACCAGTCATCTTTTGTTCCTTATATTAAAAGTTCTCACTTTTGGGTACGCTG
>CAZJNP010000164.1:0-6544 GCA_964547355.1 uncultured Calditrichaceae bacterium | reverse complement strand
ATCCACTCCATTAACGCTTTGATCGAATCCGTTTACGAGCACCATTTGATTCTGGCAAAAAAGAAAAATATTGAACTGGTTTTGGACCTGGATCCGGAAATTTCTTTGTTACAATTTGACAAACTGCGCATCGAACAGGTGTTGAATAACTATCTGAGCAATGCGCTTAAATTTACCGATGAAGGCGGGAAAATCACCATTCGCAGCCGGTTAAAAAAGGAAAAGAATGAATTAACCGGCGAAGAGATTTTATTCGTTCATGTTTCCGTTCAGGATACGGGCGTGGGCATTCCTTACGAAGAACAGGAGAAAGTGTTTAGCAAATACGAACAAACGGAAGCAGGCAAAGACGCCAGCTTAAAAGGCACCGGCCTGGGACTGGCCATCTGCAAGGAAATTATTACTCTGCACGAAGGCCGCGTTTGGCTGGAAAGCGAACCGGGCAAAGGAAGCACCTTTTCCTTTAGTCTGCCCATTATTCCTATCAAAGTTTAATCTCTGTTCCCATGACAAAAAAGGCCAAAACAACGCCCCTGATGGAGCAGTATTTGAGCATCAAGGCGGATTACAAAGATGTGCTGCTGCTTTATCGCATGGGGGATTTTTACGAAACATTTTACGACGACGCCAAAATCCTGGCGCGGACTTTAGGCATCGCCCTGACCAAAAGAGCGCATGGCAAATCGGCCGATGTACCGTTAGCCGGGTTTCCGTACCACGCGCTGGACGCCCATCTGCCAAAACTGCTAAACGCTGGACTACGGGTGGCCATCTGCGAACAGGTGGAAGACCCGCGCTTGGCCAAAGGCGTGGTGAAAAGGGAAGTGGTGGAAATCGCCTCGCCGGGCGCTACGCTTTCGGATAAGTTGCTGGACAGTCGATCTAATAATTTTTTAGTGGCAATCCATTTTGACCGGGAGCTTTGCGGCATGGCGGTGGCCGACGTTTCCACCGGAAGCCTGCAAGTGGCGGAATTTCCCCAGGAGCAGTTGCTGGAGCAGTTGCTGCGTTTTAATCCCAAAGAAATCCTGGTGGCCAATACCTATCTGGAAAAAGTTCAGGCCATTACAGCCAATCGATTGCAGTCCATTTTTACCGCACGCGAGGACTGGTTGTTTGGCCGGGATTACGCGTATGAAGTGCTGTTATCCCATTTTAAAACCCACTCGTTAAAGGGCTTTGGTTGCGAAGAAATGGACGCCGCCATTTCCGCCGCTGGCGTGTTGATGCATTATCTGGCTGAAAACTACAAAACCCGCCTGGAACACTTTGTTCAACTGCAGGTGATCAACCTTTCCCAGTTTATGGTGCTGGACGCCAGTACCCGGCGCAATCTGGAAATTGCGCGCAATATTTCCGGAGGAGATCAAAGCCACACCCTGCTCAGCGTATTGGATTATACCCACACGCCTATGGGCGCGCGTCTGTTTAAGCAGTGGTTGCAACAACCGCTGTTAAATCTTGAAGAAATCAATAAACGGCTGGATATTGTTCAGGAGTTGTTCGAACAAACAACGGTCCGGCAGACGCTTGTCGATTACCTGAAGCGTATTTTTGATATGGAGCGTTTATTGGGCAAGATCGTCACCGGCCGGGCGAACGCCAGGGATTTACTGAATCTGAACCAATCGCTTCAGTTAATTTCTCCCATAAGAGAAGCCATATTAGACAGCGGTTTACCACGCTTAATGGAAACCTTTGAGAAGTTGACCGTTTTACAGGAGCTTTCCGACCATATCGCAGCCGCTATCGTGGAGAACCCGCCGCTGACCATTCAAGAAGGGGGCATCATCCGTCCCGGTTACAACGAGCAACTGGACGAACTGCGCACCATCGCGGGTAAGGGAAAAGACTGGTTGATCGAATATCAGGAAGCGGAACGGAAACGCACCGGGATTTCCACCTTAAAAGTCAATTACAACAAGGTATTTGGTTATTATATTGAAGTTACGAATGTCCATAAGGATAAAGTGCCGGAAAGCTACATCCGGAAGCAGACACTCGTAAACGCCGAACGCTATATTACGCCGGAATTAAAGGAATGGGAAGAAAAGATCTTAGGCGCAGAAGAAAAAATCAATGCGCTGGAGTATGAGCTTTTTCAGCAGTTGCGTCAGGAAGTGTCCGCTTATATAGAACCAATACAGAGAAACAGCCGACTGATTGCCGAATTGGACTGCTTTTCAGGATTAGCCACGGCTGCAAAAGAAAATCACTACGTCCGTCCGCAGATCGATGATTCGGACCGGCTGGATATTGTCGCAGGACGCCATCCGGTGGTGGAAAAGAACATGGCCATCGGAGAAGACTTTATCGCCAATGACACCCATCTGGATACTAAAAAGGAACAGATCTGGATCATCACCGGACCTAATATGGCCGGCAAGTCCACTTTTTTGCGCCAGGTGGGTTTGATTGTTCTGATGGCACAAATCGGGTCTTTTGTGCCGGCCCAGGAAGCGCGTATCGGTATTGTGGATCGAATTTTCACGCGTGTGGGCGCTTCGGACAACCTGGCGCTGGGCGAAAGCACCTTCCTGGTTGAAATGAACGAAACGGCCTCCATTCTGAATTCCGCTACTTCGCGCAGTCTGATTCTGCTGGACGAAATCGGTCGCGGGACCAGTACGTTTGACGGCCTGTCCATTGCCTGGGCCGTGGCGGAATATCTGCACAACACGCCTTCGCTGCGGGCAAAAACCTTATTTGCCACCCATTACCACGAATTGACCGAATTGGCCCTGCTTTACCCGCGCATTAAAAACTACAATGTGGCGGTAGAGGAGTGGGAAGACCAGGTCGTGTTCCTGCGAAAAATCGTACCCGGCGGCAGCGATAATTCTTACGGAATTTACGTGGCTCAAATGGCCGGACTGCCGCCTGCGCTGATCGCAAGGGCCAAGGAAATTTTGTCCAATTTGGAAGCCAACGAGCTGACCCCCCACAGCAAAAAACCAAAACTGGCGGTAAGGCGCACCGGGCACAGTGTGGATGCCAACCAGCTCAGTTTGTTTGGAGATGAGCAGTCAAAGGAAGTTAAAAAGGCCCTCAAGGATGTGGATATCAATCAGATGACGCCTCTGCAAGCGTTGCAGAAATTGGACGAACTGAAGAAAATCGTGGAAAAACCTGACCGGTGATGGTGCAGAATATCCATGCTGTCCGCTGATTTTAATTTATGTGAAAATATTTTAAGCATTTTCCCTCATTAGTTAAGCTTAAACACAAAATTATTAGTGTCTGTTTGAAAATTCTGAATGTTTCGCTCAAACGCTTTTAGCCAACCCTATTGCTTATGGTGAAAGGTATTTTAAAAGCGCAGGATTCTTTTTGTTGGGAATCAATTGCGTGTGTTTGATTAGTTTTAAACATCCCTCCCACCCTCGACTGCGTATCGGCCATTTCTCCCTGCTGTTTGGAGTGGAGAGGAGGTTATTGTCCGGGACCCACCCTTAATATTTTGCCGGTAATTTAGACGGAACGTTATTGGAAGCCACGGAAAAACGTTTTGAGTTAAAAAACGTGTATTTTAATCGAATGCTCTTTTCCTGATAAAAAAATAAAGTTTTACCTCAAATGACCGAAAATATTTACCTGTTAATGGAGTTAAGTTCAATAGAAATTATGAATTATTGGATTTTAACCTTGATTTGGAAAGAATTCAGTTTTATCTTAAACAATAATAACGACTAAGATCAATAAACCGTCTTTTGGAGGTTTCAAAATGAAAACGGTCACTAAGAAAGATGTTGCCAAGAGAGCGGCCCAGGAATTAGGAGAAAAAATATACACTGCCGAGCGATTTGTGGACGCAGTTTTTACGGTCTTACGTAAAATCTTGAGTGAAGCGGACCCGGAAGTTCGGATCGAAATCAGAGATTTCGGCGTTTTCGAAGTGAAAAAAACGAAACCAAAACCAAAAGCAAGAAATCCCCGTACCGGTGAAATTATATACGTGCCTGCCAGAAGAAAAACGCATTTTAAAGCGGGTAAACTTTTAAAGGACGTGCTTAAAAAACCAATTCCGGATGAGGAATAAGTTTTTTTATTCATTACTTTTCATCGCCTAAAAAATTCAATTCGTTTCTTCCCTATATTTGGTGCGAACATCATTTCGTCATGAAAAACCTTTGACGTAAGCCCATTTATTTACTATACTCTCACCCAATCGGTTTACGGTGGTAAACTATTTACTGAAATAACCAACAACTCTAATCATGAAGAAAATACTGGCGATAGATATTGGAGAAAAACGAATCGGCGTTGCTCTTAGCGACGGGCTGCAAATGTTAGCCCATCCTTTGAAAACGCTGGAATGGCGGGGAATAGAAACGCTGATTCGCGAGTTGAACCAGTTAATCGCTGAAGAGGATGTGGAACGGTTGATTGTCGGCGTGCCATACACCATGCAGGGAAGCCATTCTCAACGCACGGAACAAATCCTGCAGATGATTGAAGCTCTGCGCACGCAGATAAGCGTGCCGATTGAAACAGCTGATGAACGATTGACGACAGTCATGGCCGAAAAGGCGTTGCACCGGGTTGGTAAAAAACCCAGTAAACATCGCAAAATCATTGATCAGATTGCCGCTGTTTTTATTTTACAGAATTATCTGGACACGAAAAAGTATTAAACAAAGGAGTGTTTTATGGTTATCATCATGGAGAAAGACGCTTCCGAGCAACAGATACAGCATGTGATCGAATATCTTGATGCGCAGGGATATTCCATTCATCGTTCTACCGGTGTGGAGCATACGCTTTTGGGGGTGATCGGAGACACCACAAAACTGGACGTTCGGGACTTGAAGATACTGGACGGGGTGAATGACGCTTATCGGATTTCTGCCCCGTACAAGCTGGTGAGCCGGGAGTTTAAACACGATAATACGGTGATTCGTATCCGGGATGTGGAAATTGGCGGGAAGGAAGTGGTTGTGATGGCCGGCCCCTGTTCGGTGGAATCCGAAGATCAAACCATGCGCATTGCCGAACGGGTGGCCAAAGCGGGAGCCAAGGTATTGCGCGGCGGTGCCTTTAAACCGCGTACCTCGCCATATTCGTTTCAGGGGTTAGGAGAGCAAGGATTAAAAATACTTCGTAAAGCGGCCGACAGGTTTGATTTGCTGGTCATTACCGAAGTTATGGATAAAGATCAATTGCCGCTTATTTGCGAATATGCGGATATTCTGCAGATCGGCGCGCGTAATATGCAGAATTTTACTTTTATGCGGGCGCTGGGAAAGGTGCATAAGCCGGTGTTTTTAAAACGCGGTATTTCCGCCACTATTCAGGAATGGCTGATGTCAGCCGAATATATTCTGGCAGGTGGAAATAAAGAGGTCATACTGTGCGAACGTGGCATTCGAACCTTTGAAACCTACACCAGAAATACGTTTGATCTGAGCGCAATTCCGGTGGTGCATAAACTGAGTCATCTCCCCATTATCGCGGATCCCTCGCATGCCACCGGTTTGCGGGATAAGGTGATTCCCATGGCCCGGGCGGCGGTGGCGGCAGGTGCGGATGGCCTGATGGTTGAAGTGCATCACGATCCGGAACACGCTTTGTCTGACGGCGCACAATCTCTGTACCCCGAACAATTCGAAGAATTAATGAAACAAATCCGTGTGATCGCCGAAGTGATCGGAAGAAAAATTAACGGTACAAATTCGTAGTTTTTTTATGAAAATTGTTATCGCGGGCTTAGGACTCATGGGCGGTTCCATGGCTCTGGCAATAAAGCAGAATCTGCCGCAACTGGAAATTCTTGGTTATGATCTGCCCCATGTAACCCGGGAGGCCATCTCCAGAAAAATGATCGACGGTGTCATTACCGATTGGCCCAATGAATGCCGCGCCGCGGATTTGATTTTTTTAGCCACTCCCTTACGCATCATGAAACAACATCTACAAGATCTGAACGGTGTGGTAACCGCTTCTACTCTGGTAACCGATATGGGCAGCACAAAAGACGAACTGCTCCGTTTGGTGCAGTCGATCGGTTTTACCGGTTCTTATGTGGGCGGGCATCCCATGACCGGTGCCGAAAAAAGCGGGCTGAACGCCGCCAATGCCTTACTGTTCGAGAATGCCGTTTATATTCTTACCAACACGGAACCGTACAATCAGAATTTTCTGGAAGATAAGCTACTGTTTATTTTAAAGGCTATCAAAGCGCGCATTCTGCTTCTGGATACCAAAACACATGATAAAATCCTGGCGGCCATCAGTCATCTGCCGCAAATACTGGCTGTGGATCTGGTGAACCTGGTGGGCGCGCGGGATAGTGAAGACTTTCCATATTTTCAACTGGCCGCCGGAGGATTCCGTGACCTGACCAGAATTGCGTCCAGCTCCATCCACATCTGGCAGGATATTATCCACTCGAATCGGGAGAATGTACGGGAAGCGCTTAAAGATTTGATAAAAATTTTGAAATCCAACCTTGAGAATCTGGACGATCTTGCCGAAGACCTGTCTCTTATCTACATCTCCGAGCCCACGAGACAGGCAGAAACATCGTATGCCGTCTTCTGCTTGA
>CAZJNP010000163.1:0-6635 GCA_964547355.1 uncultured Calditrichaceae bacterium | reverse complement strand
CATCCTGGCGACCCAGGATCCACTGTCAGCCATCCGCTGCGTAATGTCTGATGTACCCCTTGCACTTATCGGCGTCACCGACGGCCAGAACCGTATTATCGTCAATAAAGCGAATGGCATAGATGCTTTGCTCTTCGTCAGCCATAGGGTTGCTGATCTCTTCCCAGGTTTGTCCGCCGTCCGCCGAGCGCAGCAACAAACCGTGATATGCGCCGATGAGACCGACATTATTGTTGTTAAACGCAACAGTGTAGATTTTTTGATGGGTGCCTGTGGCATGACCATCAAGATAAGGCCAGGTGTAACCGCCATCCGTACTCAGGCTGAAATTTCCGAAGTAACCGGCAACGCCAATCTTTTTATCACCACCGATTGCCAAAGCTTTCAGGTTAACATTCGGCCAACCGAGTAAAGGTGACCAGCTCGTTCCACCGTCAAAGGTTTTGAACCACTGTCCGTCCCGGGCAAAGACATAGCCGGTCTGGGCATCCAGGAAACTAACAAAAACGATGGTATGACCGGCTGGAATAGAAATATCGCTCCAGGTCGCACCGCCGTCGGTCGTCATGGTTACGTAACCGTACGATCCACCGGCAACAACCGTACTGGTATCCACTGCCTGGATATCGCTTAAATAATAGTAATTAAGATTGATTTCGTTGACGTGTGTATACGTTTTGCCACCGTCGCTTGATTTAAAAATGCAAAAGTTGTAACCGGCCACAAAAATCGTGGAATCACCGGCTGCTGCAACATCATATAATTTTTTACTGCTAGCCACTTCCGGAAACGGAACAAAAACCAACTCCCAGGTATCTCCGCCGTCATGGGTGTACCAGGTGGCTCCGGCCGCTTTGCTGGAATTGGCCGCTACTACGCCCACATTTTCATTGCAAAAAGCAATCCCGCCATCCAGATCGCGCACGCTGCCGTTGGCTTCAAAAGAAAAGCTGCTTTGTGTCCAGCTAGCTCCGCCATCGGTACTCTTCAGAAGAATTCCGTCATCACCGGCAATGTAAACCACATTTTCATTTACCACCGCGATATTATTTAAATCCACGGTTATTCCCAGGTCCGTTCCTATCTGCGTCCAGGTGTGTCCGCCATCCGTTGTTTTATAAATAATTCCGCTTTTGCCGCAGGAAAACCCCACCATATCGTTGGCAAAACCAACATCCAGCCAGCTGATACCGTCCGGTTCCCGGACCATATCGCCGTCTTCGCCTCCGTTGGTCGTCAGCATTACTACGCCGTCCTGTCCCACGAACAGGCCGGTATCGGCATTAAAAAAGACCCCGGCGTTGGGATAATATTCCATCTCGCCATATTTAACGACCTCCCAATCCTGGGCCATCACCATGCCTGTAAAAGCAAGCATGATGAACAGTACTTTTAAACGCTTCATAAACACCTCCTCTTTTTTGTGGAATGTTTCAATTTAATTCCCCCCTTATAGACTTCATCCTGAAACGCAGGCCTGTATTTTTTATCCACGACCTGACTTCCAAAATAATCATAAAAACTGGTTGATCTGAACGATCAGTTCCAGAATATCCTTTTGTCTTGAATTGTTCAGTCCTGACATACGTCCCAGCTTTGAATAGAATTCGAGTATATAATTCTTAAAGGCATACGAGATGCCTACCGTCCCCAGCATGGCGTTAAAATCGCCAAAATAATTCCATACGGCGCCCTCTCGATATTTACTGAAGATTACCCCTCCCTGCAGCTGTATGCTTTGGCTTACATCCCAGAGCGCACCGGCGCGCACGTTGAGCGTCGTAAGACTTTCCCGCCTGAAACTATGCGCCAAATAGTCCCGTTTATCCGGTAACAGATAATCGTAATCGGTCTCCAGAGCGGCTTTCCAGCGGTTAAATTTTTTGAAAAAACCGGCCGTCAGGCGATGCTGATGTCGATAAGAGCGGTAAATCACATATCGCTTTACCGGTTCTTCCGCCCAATCGGCCATATAGCCGAACCGGTAACCCAGCGACAGACCTGTTTGGCGCAAATCAGAAAAATAGTAACGCCAGGCAGTATTAAAATAATAACGCTCGCCTTGATAGTAGCCGTCATAATTGCGCTGGGTTTCATTGTCGTAAACCTCGTACCAACGGTAATAATAGCCGGCTGTTAAAATGCCCTCCAGGCGTCTGTTTCGGTACATGAGCTGCGGTATCACTTCCGCCCCGCGGGAAATGGCCGTGCGGTCGTCCTTGCTGGTGGCCGAATGAAAGTAAAATTCTCCCCGGTAGCGCAAAACAACCGGATTCACTCCGTCCGGCTGCAGAACAAGGTCTGTTAAGTCATTGATATCGTAGGGACGCATGCTGATACCTAACGTCAGACTTTTGCCGACTGCCCATGCCAGGCTTAGGTCAAGCGCGATTTTACGACGGACGATTTCAGGCATGGAGTAAATCTTTTTTAAACCGCGATAAATCTGATAGTCCAGAGAAACGCCCCACCACAACTTCTGAAAAGGTCGGTGACTGAACACGACAAACACCTGCGGCCCGGAGTAGAAAAAATCGCCCTCTGTGGAATCCGATAAAACAAAAGGGTCAAAATCATAGGGTTCGATATCGATGGCGCGGTTCACCCTTTCTTTGTAATCCATATGATAACGGACATACCCAAAGAAAGTCTGGTTGTCTGCCACATGTTTCTGTCCGGAAAAGGTCACCGCGTTATCATACACACCGTATGCGTCCCAGAAGCGCCGCAGGTCTCCCCGCGAGCTCTTGTTGCCTAAGGTAATCTTCAGCCAGTTGCCCTTATCGTTCATTTGCAGCCAGGCGGAATTCCCGGCGAATTGATAAAGATTGAGCTGGCGGTTGGTATCCGGCAAAGCCAGGCTCATATCCCCCGATGCTAGCGGACGCAAGTCTCCAGGCTGTGCCATTAACAGGGTCGTGAAAATGAGAAGAAAACTTATGATGTCCTTAATTTTCATTCGTGCTGGTATCCCGGCGTTGGATGATCTACATTAACAAAATCGAGATTACTGTTGTTGGTGTCAAACCCGGGTAAACGCCGTTCCACGGATTTGCCGCTGTATTTACTGATGCCTACACCGGCAAATCCCGCGTCCACCCTTGTGGTCAGTTCCTTTTGTTTGGTGCCGTTGGCACTGTACTCCACGCCATCCTAGACCGTACTTATCGGGATGAGTATGTATTGATAGCCATAGGAGGATACTTCGCCGTAATAATAGTCCGAGCCGTCGGCAAGCAACACAAAATTATGCACCAGGTTGATCATAAAATCCGTGGAATTTTCCGGAATAACATTCGAGACATTCAGGGCGGGATTATCCGGTTCATTGTAATAAGGATTGAAAAACTCCCAGTCGGCCGTGCTTAGGTCCAAAGCCTCCGGAATATATTTGGAATGGTCAAAAGCGTCCTGGGCCACCACGATAAACTGGTGCGGCCCGATGGGATACTCACGCCCCACCAAAGGTTCCCCCGGGAACTGGTACACATACAGCACCTGAACATAATCCAGGGAATCCATGGCCGGATCATGGTATTGCCGGCCGCGGCACAGGATCAACCCGTCCAAATAGGCCGTGGAATCCGAATTATTGTAGAGTTCCACATACTGATCGTAAATGTAATTCGATTTATTCTTCGATCCGCAATAATAAATCTCATTGATCACAATATCGGATAAAACCGGTAATTCCGTATAAATCGTGTCCACGGTTTCGTTTGGTTCGTCCAATTGAATCAGTTTATTGGCGCTCAGATAAACCGGCTGCTCACTGCCTTCCACGGTGACCGCTTTTTTAACGGTCAGCACATAGTTGTCCAGAGGTAAGCCGTCAATTTCAAAAACGCCGGCGCTGTCGGTTACTGCGGTAAATTTTTTGGTGTTCGTGGTATTGTCGTAATAGGTTTTCGCTTCCAGCTTAATTTCGGCATTGGCTACGGGCGCGTACCCCAGTTCTTCATTTACTGGGATTAAACCGCTTTGGTCTGCCACCACAGAACGCAGCGATAAATTACCGTCCACTTGCTGAGAGGGTTCTTTTGTGCAGGCGGTAAAAACGATGAATACTGCCGCTGAAATGATCAGATAGAGTTTCATGACAAAGCTCCTTCCTTAAATAATGGAATAAAGCAGTCAGTTAAACAAGCCGTCCAGCACGGCGCTAAACGCGATCCCCCAGAACATTTCCGGATTTCTGGAGGTATAGCTGCCCAGACGGTTGATATAATACGCCGGATCGTTGAAAACATTATCCACAAACAAAGATATCTCCGCGCCTTTAAACAACGACTTACTGACAACGATACTGAATAACCATTTATCGTTCGGCCGGCTGCTGACCGTGATATCATAAATGCTGTAATATTTATCGATTTCCATTTGGTGGGATGTTTCGGGATCAATGGGAACCAGCTCGCCGTTTTCATAGTATCCCTGGGCTTCTCTGACAGGGTTGGATTTATTCAGGGACATATCCCACAAAACCTGCTGAGCCTTAAACGTCAGCCAGATGCCAAGCGGTTTGGCGATATAATCGATTTTATAATTGATAACGGTGCGCTGCCTCCAGCCTCTAATTGGCACATAATAGGGTACGATATACATATCCCGCGGCACCACCCAGCCGGTGCTCAGCGTATCGCCGGCGGTAAATTTACGGGCGTTATAAGCATAATTGGGATAATCTTTGCTGCCTGTTTTACTATAGGTAAAAGCGGCACTCACACGGAAGCGCATATTCAATTGAGGAATGCGGTGGGTGCGCAAACTCAGTTCCAGACCGCTGCTTTTTACCCAATTTACATTGCTGCTTTTTTTATATTTAGAGTACCCCAAAAGCACTTCTTCCAGCACCTGCTTACCCTCGGGACTCGGCCAGTTTGGCCATTGGTACTTGTAGTAAAGCAGGGGTATATTCAGCCTGTAAGGAATATCCGTGGTTTCCTGGTAATAGCCCACCAAACTGAAAGCAAAATTACCGAATTTTTGATCCACACCGGCCTCGTACTTGGTGCTCTGGAATCCTTTCAGATTTTTAGCCGAGCGGTCAAAAACATAGGTTGAAATCAACGGTATGACGTAACTGGTGTCTCTGCCGTCGGGTAAGGTCTCATGACGTATGCCCACATCGCTCACGTCTAGGTACATTTGTTCCGGGTAAATCATGGAAAGTGATGGGGTTTTGGAAGATTTACCGAAATTCAACCGCAACTGGGTGCCGGGAGTCAACTGCAGCTTTAAACCGATCCTGGGATTAAAAAAGGTACCCTGGGCGGCCTTGAACATATCCTCCCCACTGAACAGTTTCCAGGGCGCAAAAGACGACGGATTGTAACTATCAATACGAAAGCCCAGATTGACTGTATAAGGGAAAAACCATTTCCCGGTCAGACGGTCTTCTGAAAAAAATGAAAACTGGGAAATACCTGGTATATCGTTAAACGACCTGGGCCGGATACTGGCCGCGCCATTGGGGGGATACAATAGATCAAATTGTTTGCCTGGTCCGCTGTTCCATTCGTTTTGGTATTCCAAACCGGCTAAAAACCGATGCAGCACAGAGCCGGTAAAAAATCTGCGATTGCCTTTAAATTTAATTCCGTAGGCCCATTCTTCGCCGCGGGTGGTGACATCGGAAAAATAAACGGGGTCCGTCAATATTCCTTCCCGGGTACCGGGTTCGGTCAAATCCGTGGCATAGCTTAAATCGCGTGTTTCCAGCTTGTGCTTCCAGCTGTTGCGGTGTTTGTAATCCAGATAGTTGCGCAAATAAAAATGGGTGACCTCGTTCCACTTCCAGTTGAACTGCTGGGAATACGTAATGTGAAAATCACGGTTATAAGCGCGTGTTTGTTCGGGATCGGAGATGTCGTTATCTTCTTCAATTTTTCGGCTGAACCGGAAGCGCTGCATCACGTCCAGCCGATCGTTCAGAAACCGGTTTTGGGCTTTCAGTGAGCCGACCAGGCGGTGAAATTCGTCTCCTGTGATTCTAATATTCCGTTCGCTGTATCCATAATTAAAGTTGTAAATGAAATTCGTTTTCCACCGTTGAAAGCTGCCCATCAGGTTAGCTTCTTTGGTGTCGGGATTGTTTTTGATTTTCAGCCGGGTGGGAACATTCCGGGTCCTGGTGCGCACGATGATCACACCGCTGGTATTATCGCCATATTCCACTGCGGACGCGCCCGACTGCACCTCCACTTTTTCCAGGTTTTCGGCCACCACTTCACGCAAATCATACTGGGTTTCGGCCGTTCCGGCCACTTTTGTTGTTTGTGCTACACCGTCACCTATCTGCAGATCCACATTATTGGACAATGGCACATCGTCCAAAATAATCTTCGTCCCAAACAGCGAACTCAAATCGCCCATGTTTCGCAAATTAATGTTTTGCTTTTTTTGCAATCCAAGGTTGCCGGTTTTCTCGTTGCCAGGAATCATATCCAGTACATCGGCCAGACTGTTGGCCTGCATATGTTCGATTTCGCCGCTGGTAATACGGTGCACGGTTTCCGGTTCTTCCGGTAAAAGTTCCCGTTCCGCCGTCACCTGAATGCCGCCGATCTCTAAAAATAAGAATTGATCTTCGTTCCCCGGGTACATGCGAACGGTAAGCGTCGTCCGTTTACCCT
>CAZJNP010000162.1:0-6648 GCA_964547355.1 uncultured Calditrichaceae bacterium | reverse complement strand
TTGTATGTAATTTTAACTATTGTAATTTGGAATTTATTTGTTATTTGGGATTTGTTTTTTGGAATTTGTCCCGCCCACTCGGGAGGATATTTTTCCTTAACAGTAGGTTGAAATCGTATGCGCTTTAATGCAGCGTCCTTACAGCTGCCATTCCCGGCGTAAAATTTCCACCGCCTTACGTAAAATCACTTTCAGGGTTAAGCGGGCAAAAGCGGTGCTGGCCGCGGCGGGATGGCCGTGATAGTCGCCGTCCGATAAATCCGGTTTAAAGGTCAGGGTGCGGTACCCGGATTTAACAGTTTCCGGGCGGTGTAAAAGCATCAGCGACGTCTCCCACCAGCCAGCATGTCCGTCCTGCTTCAAATAGCTGCGTTCCTGTTCGGGAAACGTCTGACCGGCTTCTTCTTCCAACTCGGCGATAAAATCATCCGAGAACAACCAGGGCACCAAACGGCTTGCCAAAGACAGGGTTGCCAATCCCTGCGCCGTGAGCTTTTGGGCCGCGCCTTCCAGAGAGATCAGGTGCTCTCGTCCGGCATGGGCGCTGACCAGAATCAAACGCGGAAAGCCCCAGCGTTTTAAACCTGAACCGGTCTCCAGCACCGCCTGTTCCATTGTGGCCGCAGAATGGGACAGCGTGCCCGGTTTTTCCACCCCGCCCACACCCAGGGGCAGCGCCGGCAGACGAAAGACCGGGTTTAAAACCCCTTCCCGCCGGATGGCCCCGGCTAACTGGTCGCCTAAAAAACCGGACAAAAGCCAGTCGGTGCCCAGCGGCAGATGCGGCCCGTGTGCTTCCAGCAGGCTAACAGGTAAAACTGCCACCGATTGGCGCAGGTCCAATTGCTGCAACTCCTCTGTAGTTACATCGCTTAAATGAATTATTTGTGCCGATGCCATTTAAACTCCGTTTTGTATCACTTTACGCAGCAGGGAAAAACGCGGCGGCGCTGCCGGCAGGGGCAAAAACACATCCTGCCCGCCGCCGTGCGCTGCCGGGATTTCCCGGCCTTCCGAATCCAATATTTTTTCTACGGTAAACAGGATCGTCTCTTCCGGCGTGACCAGTTCCAGTGCATCACCGGTTTCGAAGCGGTTGCGCACCCGAATGCGAGCCAACCGCTTCTTTTCCTCCCAGGCGTCCACCAGGCCCGCAAACATCCGGCTCTGGTTGGAAGAGTGCCCCTGTTCATAGTTTTGTCCGTTCTCTCCCGGATTCCGTTCCAGAAACCCGGTCACATATCCACGATTGGCTACGGCGTAAACCTCGCGTGCCAGTTCTTTTGTAATCCCGCCCTGCTCCACAAACGCGTCAATCGCCTGGCGATAGGCGCGGGTAATCACGCTGACGTAATAATGGGATTTGGTGCGGCCCTCGATTTTGAGGCTGTCCACTCCGGCCTCGATCAGGTCGTTTAAAATATGGATGGTACTCAGGTCTTTGGCATTCATGATGTAGGTGCCGTGTTCATCCTCGTCAATGGGCATCAGCTCACCGGGGCGGTCGCTCTCTTCGATAAAATAGGTGCCTTTCAAGGGCTGGTAACGGTCGAGCTCTGTTTCGTAGCTCTCCGGTTCGCTGTACAGGGTGTACTGCCAGCGGCAGGCGTTGGTACAGGTGCCCTGATTGGCATCCCGGTGGTTGAAATAGTTGGAGAGCAGGCAGCGGCCGGAATAGGCAATGCAAATCGCGCCGTGTACAAACACTTCCAGCTCGATATCGGGTACGCGCTGGCGCATTTCCCTGATTTCATCGATACTGAGCTCCCGGCTGAGAATGATGCGCTTCACTCCCAGCCGGTGCCAGAACTGCACCGTACGCCAGTTGATGGTATTGGCCTGTGTGGAAAGATGAATATTCAGCTCCGGGAAGCGTTCCCGCGCTACCATAATCATTCCCGGATCGGCCATGATCAGTCCGTCCGGCTGAAGCTGCGCCACTTTTTCCAGGGCCAGTTCAAAAGAGGCCACCTTGCGGTTGTGGGGGTAAATATTCATGGTCAGGTAGAATTTCCGCCCCTGGGCGTGGGCGTAGTCGATGGCGGCGGCCACCTTTTCTTCCTGAAAATCGTTCTCCCGGGCGCGCAGCGAAAAGCGCGGCAATCCGGCATACACGGCGTCCGCACCGTAAGCCAGGGCGTATTGCATTTTTTCGAACGTGCCTGCCGGCGCCAAAAGCTCCGGCTTCTTTATTTCTTTCATTCCTTATATTCCTAGTTTTGTAACCTGCTTTGGGGGTAAATTAGCACTCTCCGGACCGTGATTCAAAAGAAAATCGTTTTATGGTCGAAAAACTCATGGTCGGAATATTTTACTTTAACCCTTTCGTTTGATATATTCCGCCCGCCAAGAAAAAAAATGAGGTTTTTTATGAATACATCCTTTCCCTGGGTCGAACTTGTGGGATATGCCGGATCCGTTTTAATCGCTGTTTCTTTGATGATGAATTCGATTCGCCGGTTGCGCTGGGTCAATCTGTTCGGCGCCTCCACCTTCGCCGCCTACGGCTTACTGGTTCACGCCTATCCCGTGCTTGCGCTGAATTCCTTCATTGCGCTGGTGGATGTGTATTATTTGGTGCAGATGCGGCGGCGCAAGGATTTCTTTGAACTGTTCGAGATCGACGCCCGTTACAGCCCGTTTTTAAACCGCTTCCTGGAGTATCACAAACAGGATATAGAAAAATATTTCCCGGAATTTAAAGGGCAAATCGGGCCGCAGTTCAAGGTGATCTTTATTTTACGGAATTTGATGCCAGTGGGACTGTTTATCATCGAGCCTTTACAGGAAGGCACATGGCGTATTCATCTGGATTACGTGATTCCTTCTTATCGTGATTCCCAGACCGCCTACTACCTGTACCATCGTGAGCACGAGTTGTTCCAGCAGCACATTTTTAAGCGATTTATCATCAAGTCCACTGTTCCGGCGCATATCAAGTATTTAAAACGATTGGGCTTTAAGCGCGATGCACAACTTGGCGAACACTGGTATGCCATTTCGATAAATTAGACGGGACACATTACTCCTGCGTCCCGTCTTTTCTTCATTAAATTAATGGTCCGGCTTTAACCACTTCTGTTGAGACAAATTCTTCATACTCTTTAAATTCTTCCCGAAATCTAGCCGCCAGTTCTTTGGCTTTTTTGTCATAGGCCGCCGGATCTTGCCAGGTGTTCTTGGGATTAAGAATTTCCGCCGGCACATCGGGACAGCTGGTGGGAATTTGAAGGCCGAATACCGGATCCTGAATAAATTTTACCTGGTCCAGTTTTCCATCAATCGCCGCATTTAGTAGGGCACGAGTATGCTTAATGGAAATGCGATGTCCCACGCCGTATGGTCCCCCGGTCCAGCCTGTGTTCACCAGCCAGCAGGTTACCCCGTGCTGTTCGATTTTTTCTCCCAGCAGTCTGGCGTAAACGCTGGGATGCTGTGGCATAAACGGAGCGCCGAAACAGGTGCTAAAAGTTGCCTGAGGCTCGGTAATCCCGCGTTCGGTTCCTGCTACTTTGGCGGTGTAACCCAGTAAAAACTGGTACATGGCCTGTTCTTTGGTTAAACGTGAGATCGGAGGCAGTACGCCAAAGGCGTCCGCCGTTAAAAAAATAATATTTTGGGGATGCCCGCCAGTACCTTCCGATACGATGTTATCCAGATGGGTAATGGGATAAGCGGCACGCGTATTTTCCGTAAATGTGTCATCATCCAGGTTCGGTTTTCTGGTGTATGAATCAATGGCCACATTTTCCAGAATGGTTCCGAATTTGCGTGTCGTTGCGTAAATCTCCGGTTCCGCTTCTTCGGAAAGGCGGATCACTTTGGCGTAACACCCGCCCTCAAAATTGAATACGCCGGTATCGCTCCAGCCGTGCTCGTCGTCGCCAATCAAGGCGCGATTGGGATCGGCGGACAGGGTGGTTTTACCCGTACCGGATAAACCGAAAAATAAAGCCACATCGTTCTTTTTGCCCACATTCGCACTGCAGTGCATGGGCAGTACATTTTTCAGAGGCAGCAAATAGTTCATCAGAGTAAAGGCCGATTTTTTAATTTCTCCGGCATAACTGGTGCCGCCAATAAGAACCAGCTTTTTTGCCATGTGGACTAAAATAAACGCTTCAGAATGCGTGCCGTCCAGTTCGGGAACCGCATGGAATTTAGGAAGATCGATGATGGTGTATTCCGGCACATGGTTGATCAGTTCTTCCCGATCCGTGATGCGTACAAAAAGATTACGCACGAACTGAGAATGCCAGGCGTACTCGGTAATCACACGAACCGGAACGCGGTATTTTTCATCCGTGCCTACATAACAGTCCTGAATAAAAATATCATTTCCTTGCAGATAGGCCTGAATCCGATGCCAGATCAAATCAAACTTTTCTTCGCTAAACGGTCGGTTGACTTTTCCCCACCAGATATTCCGTTCCGAGGTCTGCTCCTTAACAATGAACTTATCGTTGGGCGAACGACCGGTAAAAGAACCCGTTCGAACCACCAGCGGGCCAAGATGCGCCAATAAACCTTCGCGGCGACGGATAATATGTTCATACAAAGATGCGGTGGTCAAATTCCAGTAAGCATTGTTTAAGTTTTCCAGCTTTAAATATTCCAGGCCGAACTTACCCTGTATTTCATGATGCGCGCTCATGCCATCTCCTTATTTATGTGGATTTCATCTGTTTTAACAAACGTCTAAATAAAAAAAATATTCCAGCTAAAAATCTTTTTATAGCTATATTCCGAGATAGGCTTTAATTTGGGTTCGTTTTTTTTTACATTACTTAGAAAACATTGTCTTATTAAGAAAAAACCCGCGAGACAGACTTATGAATCTTTCAAAAAAATATATTTTTTTTGTATTTTTTCCGATTGTATTTGCCTTCACTTCAAGGTGCTCTAAGAGATCTTCTTTTACGGTTCAAACCATACCCTATCCGGATTCTTTGCACATCGTACTTCGCCAAAACTGGGGATGGAAACCTCTAAGTTCAAACCATCCTCAGCATTCCATTCAATATATCACCATTCACCACGGTGGCGTTTATTTTTCTCCTGACAGCGATGCGGTAAAGTACATCCGCCATTTACAGGATTGGAGCCGACAGGAAAAGAAATGGATCGACATCCCTTACCATTTCATGATTGATTTTGACGGCAATATTTATGAGACACGGCCCATCAATTATCCGGGTGATACAAACACTGGTTATGATCCCAAAGGCCATGCCCTGATCTGTGTCATTGGCAACTTTGAAGAACAAACACCAACGGACAGGCAACTGAAAGCGTTGATTGATCTAACCAGTTTTTTAGCCGATTATTTTCATGTCCCTTTAGATAAAATCAAAGGGCATAAGGATTATACCGAAACGTTATGTCCGGGGAAAAATCTATACATCTATTTACAAAACGGTTACTTACGTCAAATGGTCAATCAGATAATACGAACAATAAAACCCTGAGTCTAATCATCTACTACCGACGCTGCGGGAAGTAAACAACGACTCGGAAAAAATAAAAAACCTGTCATGACAAACGATCATCATTTACGAAACCATATAATTGCGGTTGTTTTCTCCCTCATATTCCTGTTGTTTATCGGTATGCTGGGATACACATACTTTGAGGGATGGAGCTGGTTCGACGCACTGTACATGACATTTATTTCATTTTCTACCGTTGGATATCAGGAAGTAGCGCCTTTAAGCCGTGCCGGACGTTTGTTCACCATGGTAGTAATTTTTCTGGGAATAAATGTTATATCCATGCTCTCTGCGACCGTTACCAGTTGGTTTATCAGGAATGAATTGTTAGTAAAAAGGAAACAGCAAAAAATGAAAAAAGAAATCACAAAAATAAAGGAACATGTGATTATATGCGGCGCAGGTGATACCGGTAAAAAAGTAATCGAAGAATTCCTACGAGCCAAAAAGAAATTCGTTGTGGTGGAAGAAAAGCCGGATACGATCCAGGAGCTACAGGAGCGTTATTCGGATATTTTATTTATTCAAGGCGACGCCACAAAGGATGAAGTTTTAATCGAGGCTAACATTAAAAACGCATCTGCTTTAGTTACCTCGCTTTCACTGGACGCCGACAACCTCTTCGTGGTGATTTCTGCTAGAACGCTGAATCCGAATCTGCTGATTATTTCCCGTTCGGTCGAGGCCGGAACAGAGCAAAAACTTTACAATGCCGGTGCCAATTACGTCATTTCTCCCAATACCGTTGAAGGCATCCGTATGGCCTCTGTGATCCTGCGCCCGACTGTGGTCAGTTTCATTGAAGTTATTTCCGGCAGCGAAGGACTTTCTCTGCGCATGGAAGAAATTGACATTCCGGCCGGATCACCGTTTCATGGTAAAACACTGAAAGAAATTCAAATTCCCCAAAAAACGGGCCTGATCGTTTTAGCAATAAAAAAAGGCGCCGACTCCAAATGGACGTTCAACCCCAGCTCTAATTTTATTTTACATGAAAACGATCAGATCATAGTTTTAGGGGAAGCGGAAAAAATCGATAAATTACAATCTTTACTCAAACCTTATGAAGTTACCGTACGCCCAAAATAAAATAACGTTTTCCCTTTTCTTTTTTTTACTTTTATTGTTTACAGGAAAAGGGATACTTAACGCTCAAGAT
>CAZJNP010000161.1:0-6717 GCA_964547355.1 uncultured Calditrichaceae bacterium | reverse complement strand
GAAGTAAGGGGGGGAACGGCGGTCTAACATCCAGTCAACCGGACGTGAAAGAGTTGTAGTGTAAATTCGATGTTTGAGATTTTTGCTAACGTAAAATTGGATGAAGAAAATCCATGGTGAAAAGTTTCACGCCGGTTCGGATTAAACGAAGTAAAAAGTCTGGTATAAGGATTAAGTTATGAAGATCATTACATTTTTTCTTGCGATTTTTTCAACTATTTTAATTGGATGCTCTTCAGAAGATTCTGCATCAAACTTAAAAAAGCAAGCTGAAGAAGCTCTTAAAAGTAAGGATTATGCTAAAGCTGCAGAGTATCTTGAGAAAGCTTTATTAAGTGAATCGGAAAATCAGGAGCTCCATTATTATTTAGGTCAGGCCTATCGCCTGCTACTTTTTGATGACGGAAGCAAAATAAATAATGTTAATCCCGCTATTGCTAGAACAGCTTCAAAACATTTCCGTAGAGCAATTGAGATTTCTCCCAAGTATGAAGGACGAAAATTTGTTTTAGGACCTTATTCAAAAATTCAGGGAATCTGGGGCGCAGTTGCTATGACTTACCTTTGCGAAGGCAAAACGGATTCTGCAATCTATGCTTTTAAAAAAGGACAATTGGAAGGTGGATTTTACCCAGCCCTGGTAGAATATAACAAAAATACCATGGCTTCCTGTGATAAAAATGCAATTCTTTTTACGAATGGTGATGATGATACTTACCCAATGTGGTTTTTACAAATGGTTGATGGATATAGAAGAGATATTACGGTAGTAAATGTAAACCTGTTAAACATTCCCTGGTATATTAAACAACTTAAAAATGGATATCCTTTCGGAGATAATAATATTTCAATGTATCTAAGAGATGAAGAAGTTGACAACTTAAAATATATGAAATGGCATGAAAAAGTTGTCGATTTACCCGTAAATAATGATCCTCTTAATAAGGATGGAAAGATTCAATGGAGCTTAAAACCCACAATAAATAATAAAGCCATTCGTGTTCAGGATATAATGCTTTTAAAAATCCTTAAAGCAAATAATTGGAAAAGACCGATTTACTTTTCAACCACCGTTTCAAAGTTGAATAAATTAGGTCTGGATGATTATTTAGCATTTGAAGGACTGGTATATCGTCTCAAATCGCATAGGGAGAAAATCTCAATTGAGCAATTAGAAAATAATTGTTTTAAGGTTTATACGTACAATGGGGTTCATGATGAACATTTAAAATATATCGAAGAACTTCAAGGGTTATTTCAGAACTATCGATCCTGTTTTGTGAAATTGGCTACTTTTTACTCTGAAGGTGGAAAAAAAGATAAATCCAGAAAAACATTGGAATTCATGAACAAAAAGCTACCAGAAAAACTACTTCCTTACACGAGCGATTAAAAGAGCTTCAAAAAAATGTTTCAATACTTTATGAACAATAAATCTAAAAAAAATCAAGAGCAGCACGAGAAAGAAGAAGCGCGGATCTTTTACGCCGTTTCGGACTCCGGCTTTAATTCTTTTGCTTCTGGTTTTCGTAGCAGCGCGCCGCCCACCAACTTCCGGAAATAACCGCGCATATCGTCAAACAGCGTATATGCCCAGGGAACCGCTAACAACGAAACCAAAGTGGAAAACACCAGCCCGCCGATAATTGTTCTCCCCATAGGAGAATACGGAATGCCGATCATTTTAGCATTGCCCACCGCCATGGGAATCAGGCCGCCGATGGTCGTAAAAGCCGTCATCAGGATGGGACGGAAGCGGTTCTTTCCCGCTTCAATCAGAGCTTCGGAACGGCTGTAACCCTCCTTGCGCAGGCGATTTACCAGGTCCACCAAAACGATGGCATTATTCACCACAATCCCGATCAGGATCACAAAACCGATCTGACTCATCATATCCAGCGGTGTTCCGGTGATATACAAGATCCAGTACGCCCCGACAAACGAAAACGGAATGGACATAATCACCGATAGGGGCAGTACAAACGACTCAAACAGAATACCCATCAGCAAAAATACAAAAGTAATGGACAACACCACGGCAAACATCATGCTTTGCGAACTTTCCCTAAAGCGGCGAAAACGCTTGCCTTTGCTCCAGGTGTAGCCGTAAGGCAAATCGAATCCGGCCATTACTTGGTCTACCTTCTGGTAAAGTTTTTCCATGTTTTCGGACGTAGTGTTGGCCTTAACGCTCAGATATGTCTTACCGTTTTCGCGCGGGATGCTGCCAAACCCTTTGGTCACCTGAAAAGACGCCACGGCGGCTAAAGGGATTTCTTTACCATTAGCGGTGAAAAAGGTCAGATTTTTTAACTGCTCCAACGTGCGACGGTCGTCCTTGCGCAATTGAATATTCATGTGGATCTCTTTTTCATCCGTATGGTACTTAGGCAACATTATGCCACGTAAAGCATACATAATGGTCCCGGAAATCAAGCGTGGATTAATACCATATTTGCGGGCCTGTTCTCTGCGAATAACCACCCGGATTTCGTTTTCACCGGATTCGCGGTCTGTTTCCACGCTAATGATCTCATCGATCCTTCTCAGGCGGCGCTCTACTTCTTTAGCCAGTTCGGCCAGCCGGTTCATATCGTCCCCATAAAGACTAACCGTCAAGGAAGCGTCATCTCCGCTTTGCTGTCGCCAGGTGGTGCGCACGGTAACTCCGGGAAATTTCGGAATTCTCCGTTTAACATCCTCCACTACCTTGTCGCGATTCATATGATCATCCGGTTCATAACCAAAAGCGCGTAGGACCCATTTGTAAATGACCTCGTACCAGGGTTCCGGTTCCTCCGGGTGTAAGAAAACATGAATCCGCGCATAATTTGCCCGAAACCGCGTGTCAATCGCCCGCACGTTATACACATCCGCTTTAACCCGGATGGAATCTTCAATCCGCTGCACCAGTGTGGCGGCGTCCTCTAAAGTGTAATTGTCCGGCAATTCCAGACGCAAGCGGAAATCATTGATATTCCCTTCCATCTGGTCTGTCTTCGCCACATGGGTCATGGCAAAATTGGTAGAAATAATAATCAGCAATAAAATGATAAATGTTTCGATGCGGTGCGCCAAAACCCAGCGCAATGCGTTCTGGTACTTTTCGTTCACAGTTACGATTATCTTTGCTTCTTTCACTTTCCGCTTGCTTACTATTCGGCTGGCGGCCAGCGGAATAAAAATGAGGGATGCAAACAAAGAAGCCAGCAGCGACAAAATCACCGGGACACCAATCCGCAGCATGTAAAACCGGAAACCCATTTGATCGTTCATCAAGATTAACGGCATAAAAACCACAATGGTGGTAAAGGTGGCCATGGTTACGGCCAACGACACATCACTGGCACCCCGTGCGGCCGCAGTGATATTGTCCAACCCCTGCGAGCGCTTGTAATAAATATTTTCAAGAACCACGATGGAATTATCCACAACCATCCCTATGGAAATCATCAATCCCATCATGGTAATCAAATTCAGCGACCAGTTTATGAAATAGAGGATCGTTAAGCTGACCAGTATGGACAAGGGAATCGCGATGTTCAAAATCAGGGTCATCCGGAATCTTCTTAAAAAGAAATACAACACGAGGAAGGCAAAAAACCCGCCCCAGATGGCTGCATTTTTCAGGTTGTCAATCGATTCTTCAATAAAACTCCCCTGATTAAACAGCATTTCCATTTTAAATCCCGCCATCCGCGGGTCTCTCATAAACTCATATTTAAATTTATTCTCCACCTGGCGGCACACTTCTACCGTATTGGCCAATGACTCTTTGAAAATTCCCAGCTGGATGGCGGGTTTCCCATTGATGCGCTGCACCCAGGTTCTTTCCGGCACATCATAGGTTACCATAGCAATATCCCGGAGACGAATGTTCACGCCTTTTATCGGCAGATTACGAATATCTTCCAGCGTTCGGAATTTACCCACGGAGCGCACATAAATTTTCCTGCCGCCAAAGCGAATATCCCCCGATGAGATGGTAAAATTATCTTTTTGCAGTTCCTGAATGACGTCGTACAAATTGATTTTGTAGCTCTTAACCGCATCCTGATTAATATAGATCTGGATGGATTTTTCGTCCGCGCCGTAGATTTCCACATTGGCCACGCCGTCGATGCGCTCCAGTGGCTTTTTAATGATCTGCTCGGCAAAGTAATAAGGATCGTCGATCGGAACGGAAGGAATCAATGCAATCCACATGATCGGGTCGTCGTCGTTCGACCACTTGCGAATATACAACCGCTCCACATCATCCGGCAGTTCCGCTTTGGCGCGATCCAGCCGATCCCGGAGCTGGCTATATGCCAGGTCCATATCGGTTCCCTGCGCAAATTGAATAAAGGTGAAACAGCCGTTGGCCTGGCTATTGGTCGAAACATCCTGCACCCCTTTAATGGTTCGCACCGCTTCTTCAATAGGTTTGGCAATCAGCTCCTGCACTTCTTCCGGATTGGCATTGGGATAGGGGGCCCAAACGCCTAAAAAAGGCGGGGTAAAACCGGCCGGCATTAACTCCACGGCGATGTTTTTGTAGGCAATAAACCCAACCACCAGAAAAGCCAGTAAAATCATTAAAACCGAAATCGGACGCGTTAAGGCAATTTTGGGCAGCAGTCCGATTTTCTGATTTTTAAGTTCTTCTACTTCTTTCCTCATGCTTCTCCCTCCGGGCCGTCCACGGCCGGAATCGCCTGTCCTGCTTCCTGAGAAACCCGTTCCCTGTTCACCAGGTCATAAACCACCGGAATCACAATCAGGGTTAATAAGGTGGAAGTAGTAAGTCCCACGATTACGGTTATCGCCATGGGGGTGCGGATTTCCGCGCCGTCGCCAAATCCCAGTGCCATGGGTAGCAATCCTAGAACCGTGGTGGATGTGGTCATCAAAATGGGACGCAAGCGCACCTTACCCGCTTGCACTATGGCTTGGTATTTGGTCATCCCTGTGCGGCGCAAATGGTTTATGTAATCCACCAACACAATCGCGTTATTCACTACAATCCCGGCCAAAATGATCATTCCCAGATAGACCACGATACTGAGCGGGATGTGTAAGATAAACAGAAAAATAATCACGCCAATCACAGCCAGCGGTATGGTAAATATGATGATAAAAGGATGAATCAGCGATTCGAACTGTGAAGCCATCACAATATACACCAGGAAAATGGCCAGCGCCAAGGCCATGGCCAAACTTCTTAATGAGGTTTCCATTTCTTTGCTTTGTCCGCCGATCTCAAAAGTAAAATCGCGCGGCAGGTCCATATCCACAATCTGATTATAAATGGCCTGATTTAAACTGCTCAAATTATAGCCAGGCGCCATATTGGCGCTGATGACCGCGGTGCGCTGTTGATCGATGCGCCGGATTTCCGATGGTCCCTCGTTCACTCTAATTTGTGCCACCGCTTGCAGAGGAATCGGGATCTGATCTTTCGGATTTATAACGAGCTGTCTCAGATCATCCAGACTTTTACGGTCGTTCTCCTGTAAACGAACCAAAACATCAATGCGGCGGTCGGCTTCTTTGAATTTTGTGGCCACATCGCCGCGTACCTTATTGCGAATGATGGAAGCCACGTTGCGGATACTTAACCCGTAGCGGGCCAATTGTTTTCGGTCATAAAAGATTTGCACTTCAGGATTTCCGCGCTGAATATTGGAACGCACGTCCACCAACCCAGGAATTCTGCTCATACGCTCTTCCAGTTCCCGGCCGATTTTTTGCAGTTTGGTTAAATTATAGCCTTTAATGTAAACTTCAATCGGCGTTTTAAAGGTAAACAGCGTGGGACGGGCAATATCGCTCTCGAACCCGGAATGCTGGGCAACGATATCGCGGATTTTTGTGATCACGCGCTCTTCTGCCCGGGCAACATTGGCCGACGGTTTTAATCGTACCGTTAACTTTGCGGTATGCTCGCCTTCTTCCGTCTCAGTCGTGGAGCTTTTATCAACCCCGCTGACTGAAGCCACCTGGGACACACCCGGCAACTGCCGTATTTGCTCTTCGATGGTCAATACACGCTGGTCTGTTTTTTCCACCGGTGTTCCTACCGGCAGGCGTAATTCCACATAAAATTCACCCTGGTGTACTTCCGGTATCAATTCACTCCCCAGACTGGGCCAAATCCAGAAGATACTAACCAGGAACAGCAGCACTGCCAACCCTACTACGACGATCCTGTTCTTAAGCGCTTTCTCAAGCCATACGGGATAGCGCTTTTCCACTGCACCGTAAGACCACTGAAAAAAGCGCAGGATTAACCTGGCCGGAACCGAAAGAAGCAGCATTCCCGCTAAATAGAGCATGTAAAAGAATAACCCCATCAACAAGAAAATGGCATGGGAAAACCGGAAGGAAATTTCCAGCAGCAGCCAGATTAAAAATTTGAATAGATAATAAACCGATTTTACAACAAGTAACGGCGCAATCAAAAGACCGCGAAATATCCCGTGTTTCTTAAAGGCTTCCTTAAGCTTCCTAAAATCTTCATAGAGCTGAGATGCGCTACTATTAAAAGACAGATAATTTTCCCAAACCGTTTCTACAAAGGCCAGCCTTTTGCCACCGGAAGCGCCGGAAAATTTTGTCACGAATTCGCTGTAAGCCGGTTTTTTTATTATCCGGGCCACAAGAGCTAAAATAGGCGTCAGCACCGCCATTCCGATTAGAACGAACCCTTTAATAACGGCTAAAGCAAAAGAGAGA
>CAZJNP010000160.1:0-6726 GCA_964547355.1 uncultured Calditrichaceae bacterium | reverse complement strand
GACGCAACCAACAACGCAGCGGTTCAGGAACTGCGCCGCAGAAAGAACCGCTACGAAAAACCTTTAGCCCTCATGGTCTTCGATCTGGAAACGGCCCAAAGTATCGTTGAATTGGAGCAAGCCGCCGAAAAGCTGCTGACCGGAATTCAGAGCCCGATTGTACTTCTGCCCCGGAAACCTTCCTCTCCGGTAGCGGAGCAGGTGGCGCCGGGCAATCACCGGCTTGGCATCATGCTGCCTTACACGCCCCTGCACTACCTGCTGCTGGACCGGATCACCAGCTTGGGTGGCAAACCGGCTATTCTGGTGATGACCAGCGCCAATCTGTCCGAAGAACCGATTGCCATCGACAACCAGGACGCGAGAGAACGGCTGAGCACCATTGCGGACGGTTTTGTGATGCACAACCGGGATATATTGGTACGGGCGGACGATTCGGTGCTGTTTCTAATCGACGGGCAAACACAGTTTCTGCGCCGCAGCCGGGGATACGTCCCGAAGCCTCTGTTCCTGAAACAGGACGGGCCGGATATTTTAGCGCTTGGCGGTCAGCTAAAGAACACCATCTGCTGTCTCAAAGACAAAAGAGCCTTTCTTAGTCAACATATTGGCGATCTGGAAAATCTGGCCGCGTTAACCAGTTTTGAACAGGCCATCGACCATTTTCGCAAAATCCTGGTTTTCGAACCGGAATTCATGGCCTGCGACCTGCATCCTGAATACGAATCCACCCGCTGGGCGGAGCAAAACAGCACCGTCCCGTTGTTTAAAATCCAACATCACCATGCGCATATGGCGGCAGTCATGGTCGAACACGATGTGTCGGGACCGTCCATCGGACTGATTCTGGACGGCACGGGCTATGGTTATGATCATACCATCTGGGGTGGAGAGATTTTCGTGGGCTCTTTAACGCATATCAAACGGGTTGCCTGGCTGGAAGCGGTCCCCCTACCCGGCGGAGAGGCGGCCATCAAAAATCCATGGCGCATGGCCTACAGTTACCTTTACCATGCCTTCGGCGCGGAACTACCGGAATTACCATTTTTAAAACAGGTGAACGCGGGTCCGGTTCAAATGCTGCTAACAAAGCACTTGCATTCGCCGCTTACCAGCAGTTGCGGAAGATTATTCGACGGAGTAGCGGCCATGAGCGGCGGTCGTTTGTCCGTTTCTTACGAAGCCCAGGCCGCCATCGAAATGACGCAGGCCGTTCAAAATCTGGATGTTGCTCCGTTTGAATTTGAGGCTTCTCTGCCCCGCATCCCCCTGAAGCCTCTAATCCGCGATGTGGCGCGGGCCATTCAAAACAAAGAAGACTTCAGCCTCATTGCCGCACGATTTCATAAAACATTAGTTGAATTATTCACAGAGATTTTGAAAATTGTCAGAATTAAATATGGATTAAACGACGTTATATTAAGCGGCGGCGTTTTTCAGAATGAAATTCTTCTGCCAGCCCTGGTAAAGCGTTTGCGAAAAGAAAAATTCCGTGTTTTTGTACCCCGGCAGGTTCCGGCCAACGACGGCGGTATTGCCCTGGGGCAGGCGGTGATTGCCAGAGCGTTGGCAATAAAAGGCCTGGCAAATCCGAGGTATGAACAGGAGGATTAACAAAGATTATTACGACAAGTTTTCAATCTCTTTATAACAAACAAATTAACCAGAGGTTCTTATGTGTTTAGCCATACCAGGAAAAATTATCGAGATTTATGATGAAAACGGTCTGATCATGGGTAAAATCGACTACAGCGGCACGGTGAACCGGGCCTGTCTGGCCTATGTGCCGGAAGCGCAAATCGGCGATTATGTGATTGTGCACGCCGGATTCGCCATTTCGTTGTTGAACGAAGAAGAGGCTCAGAAATCGCTGGAGGCCTGGGACGAGGTGATCGACAAATTAAAAGAAGAGGGCTACGAAGTGGAAAATGAGCCTCTGAGTGAAAAAGCGAAAAAACAAAAGGGCGAAAAATGAGCAACCCGGGCATGAAATACATCGACGAATTTCGAAATCCTGAAATCGTAAAGAAACTGGTGCGGGACATTCATGAGACCGTCACCCGTCCCTGGGTGATTATGGAAATTTGCGGCGGACAAACACACTCCATACTTAAAAACGGCATTGACCAACTGCTGCCCAAGGAAATTGAGCTGGTGCACGGGCCGGGTTGTCCGGTGTGCGTCACGCCTCTGGAAATGATCGATCAGGCCATCGCCATCGCCGGACGTCCGGATGTCATCTTTACTTCGTTCGGCGATATGCTGCGCGTTCCGGGAACGGACAAGGACCTGTTCAAGGTGCGTTCCGAGGGCGGCGACGTGCGCATGGTTTATTCGCCGCTGGAAGCGTTAAAAATTGCCCGTGAAAATCCGGATAAAGAGGTCGTTTTTTTTGCGGTGGGATTCGAAACCACTGCACCCGGCAACGCGATGGCTGTGCATCAGGCTGCCAGCGAAGGGTTGACCAATTTCAGCGAACTGGTCAGCCACGTTCTGGTGCCGCCCGCCATGCGCGCCCTGCTGGAATCACCAGACAACCGTGTGCAAGGATACCTGGCAGCCGGTCATGTGTGCACCGTAATGGGACTAAAGGAATACGAGCCCATTGCCGAACGTTACCGGGTTCCTATTGTAGCTACCGGTTTCGAAGCCGTGGACATTCTGAAAGGAATTCTGGCCACTGTCAAACAGCTGGAACACGGCGAACATTTTGTGGAGAATCAGTATGGCCGGGCAGTCTCCTGGGAAGGCAATCCGGCAGCACAGAAAATCATGTTTGAAGTGTACGAAATCTGCGACCGGAAATGGCGGGGTATCGGTACCATTCCTGCCAGCGGCATGTGCCTGAAGGAAAAATACGCCGCCTTTAACGCGGCATTAAAATTTGACGTAAGCGGCATCCGAACCGAAGAACCGGCCATTTGCATCAGCGGGGAAATTTTGCAGGGACTCAAGAAACCAAATGAGTGCCCGGCCTTCGGAAAGGAATGCACCCCCCAGCATCCCCTTGGGGCCACCATGGTTTCCAGCGAAGGGGCCTGCGCGGCGTACTGGAAATACCATCAGGCGTGACGGTTATGGAAAATCCCTAATCTAAATACTGGAACAGGAATTGGGAATTAGGAATCAGAAACTGGGAATTTTAGCTCCGGCGCGTGCTGCCCCGCTGATCTACAACCAACAACCCAATAACTTAAGAACCAAGTAAACAGATAACCAACCCTCCACCCAGCTGTTATTGCGCAAAAAATAATAGAAGCCCCAGAGGGGCGCCATTTGAATAGCCCGAAGCAACGCTCAGGGGAAAAAGGGACAGACCTCAAAAAGAACCCTGAAAGGGTTCAATAAAGAACGAGTATAAAAATGGAAATGGGATGTTTGAAAATTAGAATTTCCCTGGGGGATGTGTCTTATTCCACCCTTCCAGGGTTACGATTGACGGGCGTGCTTTTGCCCCGGCGCCCTGCGCCGGGCTACACACATTGCGCTCCTCCGGAGCTGTAGAATAATGACACGAATTGTAACAGGCCAGTAAACCAATAACCCAATAACTTAATAACCAAATACCCACCGCCGACTTGGTTTGTAAAATAGCCCTATTTTCTATTTCCTGATTTCTGAATTCTCATACAAAAGTTAAAATTTCACAAAACCACGATTTTTCTTATATTCAAATCAAAATCGACAAACAGAGGAAACGCATCTATGACCCAGATCAATGCCGAAAGTTTTAGCTGTCCCCTGCCCAAAACCGATTACGACACAATTCAGATCGCCCACGGCGCCGGAGGGAAATTATCCGAGGAGCTGATTCGGAAAGTGTTTCTGCCCTGCTTTGGCAATCCGTCGCTGGACCGGCTGGAAGACCAGGCCATTCTGCCGCAGCCGCAGGGACGCATCGCCTTTTCCACGGACACCTTTGTGGTACAGCCCATCTTTTTCCCCGGAGGCAGCATCGGCGAACTGGCCGTGCACGGCACGGTAAACGACCTGGCTGTGGGTGGCGCCAAACCGCTTTATCTGAGCACGGGATTCATTCTGGAGGAAGGGCTGCCGATCAAAGAATTACATGAAATACTGGTGGCCATGAAACAGGCCGCACTTAAAGCTGGCGTGCAAATCGTTACCGGAGACACCAAAGTGGTTCCGCGCGGCGCCTGCGATAAAATCTTCATCAACACCAGCGGCATCGGCGTGGTCCCCGAGGGTCGGGATCTGGGTACGCACCGCTTGAAAGCGGGAATGAAAATCATTCTCTCCGGCAGCATTGCGGATCACGGCATGGCCGTGATGACTAAAAGAGAAGGCCTATCCTTTGAATCGGAAATACTAAGCGATACGGCTGCATTGAACGGAATGATCGCCGCCATGCTTCAGGCTTCCAATGGCGTGGCCGCCATGCGCGACCCCACTCGCGGCGGCGTGGCCACCACGCTCAACGAATGGGCCGCCAGCGCCAAACTGGGCATTCAAATCAACGAAGAGACCCTGCTCATCCGGCCGGAAGTGCGCAGCGCCTGTGAAGTGCTGGGCATCGACCCCCTGTTTGTGGCCAACGAAGGCAAAATCATAGCGGCCGTGGAAGCGGAAGCCGCGCAAGACGTGCTGGCCACCATGCAGGCAGATGCGCTGGGCAAAGAGGCGCGCATCATTGGAGAAATCGTCAGCGATCATCCCGGGAAAGTGACCATCAAAAACGCTTACGGCGTGGAGCGCATCGTTTCCATGCCTGTGGGCGAACAATTGCCACGCATTTGCTGATCCTGGTAGCCTTAAACACCGCCCGTTAACGGATCAATACCATCTTGCGGGTAAAGGTTTCACCATCCGCCGTCAAACGGTACCAGTAAATGCCGCCGGGTAATCCCCGGGCGTCCAAAGTGACGGCGTACTTTCCCGCCCCCTGAACCTCATGCACCAATCGCCTGACCACCTGCCCTAATGTATTGTACACCGTTAATTCCACATGACTGACTACCGACAACTGATAACGGATAACGGTTACCGGATTACTCCCCAAGGAGTGGCTTACGCCAAACGGGTTGGGGTAATTCTGCTCCAGTTGAAAGCGGTGCACCAGACCGGCATCACGGGGTTCGACTCCCGAAACGGTGTTGCCCAGCGTGCCGTCGGGATTAATATTTTGTGCGTAAATATCCCCGTTATCGTCGCGTTCATCTTTCCACACGCAGAAAGCGCGGTCTTCTGTATTTATCACCATCAGTAAATCGTCTTTGTTTCCCAAACTGGCAGCAGAAAGAATTTTGGTTTGCCAGTAGAACTGTCCATCGGTATTGATGTAGAACGCTTTCACACCATTGTCAAAAGCGTTGGGCGCTGAATTTTGGAAGTAGCTCACATAAATACTGGTATCGGTGACCGCGCCGGAAACAAAAGAAATGGAGCGTTCGCCCAAAGGAATAAAGGTCTTCCCTTCGTCCGTCCATAGTCGGTCGCCCGCGCTGTTGAACTTTTGGCCGTAAATGCCGAACATACTCTGACTCTGGTTCTGTTCCAGCCAGAACAGGAACAACTGCTCTCCGGTAGGAATATATGAAATGGAGGGATTATGGTGCAGCCGGGTGGCGTCTGTGGAAGCCTTGATGCCGTTCAGAGGAAAAATCAAACGACCGTCAGCGCCCACATGGGCCACGTACACGTAAGACTCGCTTGAAGAAGGCTGATCTTCCCAGCAGTAAAAAGCGCCGCTGGCGTCGTCGGGAATGATGGACGGATCTTTGTAAACAGGAATGTTGCCGTCGTTGTAAATCACCACGCCATTAGCGTCCCATGCCGGTTGACCGTTGGGATCGTATTTTTGTGTGACCAGCCAAATTTTTGTGGCAGGATAGGTACCAATTTCGCTTTTCCAGACCACAATCACGCTGTCGTCGGCAGCAGGCACGATGTCCGGATGCGTGACCGCTTCCCCCTGCGATCCCTGAATGGTGATGCCGTCCGCGCCCCACTGCTTCTCACCGTCGGCGGAAAGCTTTTGCATTCCGATGACATCGGCTTCGTCCCGGGATTTGGACCATACAAACACCACATTTCCGGCCGTAGTTACCGCTGCTTTGGGCGACATCTCCGAATCTGTGTTAATGGCCGCCGAGAGCTGCACGCCGTCCGCGCCCCACAAAAAACTGCCGTCCGGCGCGATCTTATAGGCAAACACGTCCCACCCGTTGCCGGAACCATTCCGAATATCGTTGAACACCACGATGGCGTTGTCGGATTGATCCACCACCAGATCGTAATCCGTGACCCAGCTTTCCTGGGGATGACCGCTGACCTGTAACCCGTCGGATGCCCACAGTTTTTCTCCCATGCTGTTCAGGCGCTGCAAGTACACATCGTAATTGCCGTCGCGGGTGTCGTACCAAGCCACGTAACATCCGCCGTCTGAAGTTGCCGCGATTTTGGGTACCACCTGATCGTTACTGTACTGAATCACCGCCGTGTTCTGAAGCGAATCGCTGCTCCACTGGGCAAAACCCTGCGTAACAGCAAAAAGCATCAGGTTGATTAATAATAACTTTTTACATTGTGCCATGGCTGAACTCCTGAATTAATTATTTCGGCTATTTTTTTTTTTAACGTCCCCCGACGCTCTCTATTTGGCATTTACCGCTTTTTATTTTCTATAGGAATTAAAATCACTATTCCTGACGGATCACAAAACGAAACCTACCATTCAGATCCTGTGACAGTCCTTTGGTGTAAAAT
>CAZJNP010000159.1:0-6735 GCA_964547355.1 uncultured Calditrichaceae bacterium | reverse complement strand
GTCCGTACCCACACACAAAGGAATCCCCTTTTCCAGATATTTTTCCACCGGCGGCCGTCCTACCCGGATAAACTGATTACTCCGGGCGCAAATACAAACAGTACACCTCTTATTCCAGATAATGTCCAGGTCCTTTTGATTCACATGAACGGCGTGCACCAACAGCGTCCATGGTCTTAGATATCCCAACCGCTCCAGATACTGAATCGGTGTTTGTCCCGGGGGCTGCCAATCGGAATACCAGACGCCGCGCGCTTTCAGAAAATCCACAAATGGTCCCTGTCCGCTATTCAGGAATTCGAGTTCTTCCCTGCTCTCGGCAATGTGAATGGTTTGCGGTTTGTGGTTTGTGGCAGCAATACCTCGTATTAATTCGGCAGAAACCGAGTACGGCGCATGGGGCACCGGAATCGCAGAGGCATTTTCCATCCGGATTTTATCCAGGGCGGTAAAAATGATTTCTTCGGCCTGGGCGGGATCAAATCCCAGTAGTTCATAAAAGACCACCCGATGTAGTCGCGGTGTGATGAGCCAGTTTTCCAAAAACAAACCGTTGGTAATGTCACCTGCCAGCGCGGTTCCGGTTTCCGTCATCTTTTCCGCCTGCTTGCGCGCTTCCATAAGCACGGTTTGGGGGTCCTCTAGTTCTGCGCGTAAAGCAACCACTTTACGAATCCATTCGACAAAGGAACTACTTTCGGATATTTTCCCGTTCAGGTAACTTAATTCCAGGTGGGTATGCGCATTAATCCAGGCCGGAACGATCACGGCATGCCCCAAATCAATCGTCTGCCCCGGAAAATCTTTAACGACCCGTTTCGCCGGCCCCACATCCTGGATAATGCCATTGGACACGGCCACGGCCCCGCGCTGGATGGGCGGTTCAATGACCGGAAGCACCCAGTCCGCTATGTATATTTTGGTGTCCACTCTAATTCAGTAAATTGTATTCCATATCGCGCTGGCGCGGCTGGTAACCGGCCTCGGAAATGATTCGTTTGATCTCACTAAGCGAAAGTCGGAATCTGGCTCCGGCTGCCGCCACCACATTTTCCTCGATCATCAGACTGCCGAAATCGTTCCCGCCGAATTGCAGCCCCACCTGCGCAATCTTCGCGTCCATCGTTACCCAGGAGACCTGCACGTTTGGTATATTGTCCAGCATCAAGCGTGATATGGCCAGGGTTTTCAGATAATCGTGAGCAGTGGTTTTTTCGCCGCCCAATTTGGTATTTTCCGGTTGATACGTCCAGGGGATGAAGGCCGTAAATCCCAGCGTATGATCCTGTAAGTCGCGTATTTTTAGCAGATGTTCCACGCGATCGGCGAAAGACTCCACATGACCGAACATCATTGTGGCGGTGGTTTTCATACCCATTTTATGCGCGGTTTCCATTACGTGCAGCCATTCGTCACTCTTGGTTTTGTAGGCGTTCAGCTTTTTCCGCACCTCATCCACCAGGATTTCCGCCCCTCCGCCGGGGATAGAATCCAATCCGGCCGCTTTTAAGCGCAACAGGGTATCCTTTAAGGAAAGGTGTGAAATACGTGCGATGTAACTGATCTCCGCAGGCGACAGCGAATGGATGCGGATGGTCGGATAATTGGTGCGGATAAATTGAAACAGGTCTTCAAAAAATTCAATCTTTAATTTGGGATTTAGTCCGCCCTGCATTAAGACCTGCGTGCCGCCCAGCGCAATGGTTTCCTCTATTTTCCGGCCGATTTCCTCTTTGGAAAGCAAATAGGCCTTTTCCGAGCCGACTTTTTCATAAAAAGCGCAAAAATCGCATTGGGCAACGCACACATTGGTGTAATTGATGTTTCGGTCGATGATATAGGTAACATGGTTATTCGGGTGCAATTTCTTCCGAACATAATGCGCTAATGCGCCAAGCTCCAGTAAATCCGCGTTTTCAAACAACCAGAGGCCATCGGCGCCGGACAACCGTTTCCCTGCTAAAACTTTCTGTTCAATCTGTTTAAGATTCCTGTCCATAAAAATGCAGCTCCGGAATGTATTCGATAATCCCAAAAAAGAAAGCGTAATGATAAAATTCTTTCAGCCCCTGCTTTTCTTCCTCTCCGAATTGGTAATGAATATGGCGCTCCAAGTAATCCTGGTAAAAAGACGGTGCTTGTGACGCGTCTTTCGCATAATCAGAACAAATCTCCTTTATATGCTGGGCGCCAATGCGATAGGATTCCTGCAAGGTTTTCACGTCTTCCTCCGACAAAGACAACTCATGCCCGGCCCAGAAAGCATAAACAAACGGCAAGCCGGTCATATCGAACCACTCTTCCCCCAGGTCCAAAAAGAAGGGATGGCTTTGCTGATAATACAATGCCCGGTCACCGATCACCAGAGCGGCATCGGTTTGCTCCAGCATACGCTCGAGGTCAGGCGGCATGGCAATGAGTTCCGGTTCCAGTTCGTACCGCTCGCGTAGCAAAATCTTTAGCAGAGCAACCGAGGTACGGGAACTGGTATCCACGGCAATTTTACGCAAATCGCGCAAATCTTTTTTAAAGAACAAATTAACACTCTTAACCGCGCCTCTGGATGCGATGCAAAGTTCCGGGACGATTTCCCATGCGCCTTTGCTGCGCGCATATTCGATGGAAGGGATGATGCCAAGGTCCACTTCTCCCTCCAGCAAACGGCGGGCACAAACGGAGGGTACGTCTTTCTGAAGCACAAAATCATGCTTTACCAGATATTTTTCCAGCCCGTAAACCAGCGGTTTGGTATTCAAATAACTTACCAGGCTAATCACCTTTTCCTGTACCTGCGTGGTAGAGGTTTGATCGGATTGCCTAGACCCAAAAAATTGATTGATATCCATTGATTTTACCCGATGTTTAAATCCTTATGCAACTCTTTTTATACGATTATACAACGCATCGCGTTCAACCGGTACATATCCGGCACTTTTGATCAGGTTTTCCAATTCCCTCCTGGTCATCATTTGAGCGGAAGCCGACCCGGCCATATGGTAGATTTTTTCCTCCACCACCGAACCGTCAATATCATCAGCTCCGAACGACAAGGCGATTTGGGCAATTTTTGTTCCCAGCATCACCCAGTAAGCTTTAATGTGATCGAAATTATCCAGCATCAACCGGCTGATGGCCATCACCTTTAAATCCGTGAATCCGGTAGCCGCCGGTAAGCGTCTCATCCGGGTGTTTTCCGGATGAAATGCCAGAGGAATAAAAGTAAGAAAGCCGCCTGTCTCGTCCTGCGCTTCTCTCAATTGTATTAGATGCTCCACCCGTTCCTCTATGGTTTCGATATGGCCGTAAAGCATGGTGGCATTGGTGCGGATTCCTTTGCTATGGGCAATGTGGTGAATCTCGATCCACTGCTCGGCGGTAAGTTTGTCCATAAAAAGTTTCCGTTGCACGCGGGGGCTAAACACTTCCGCGCCGCCGCCAGGCATGGCCTGCAATCCCGCGTTTATGAGATCGTCCAGAACATCAGACCAGGATTTCCCGCTGATCTCCGATAGAAAGGCGATCTCCACGGCAGTGTAAGCCTTAATATTTACATTGGGACGTATTTTCTTTACGACCCTGATCACATCCAGATAATACTCATATGGAAGCTTTTCATCCAAGCCGCCTACGATGTGTATTTCCCGAATGTCCTCATCCATGCGTTCCAGCACTTTATTGCGCACAGTGTCCAAAGACATGCGATAGGCGCCTTCCTGGCCGTCTTTTCTGTAGAAAGCGCAGAACAGACAATCATTGCGACAAACATTGGTCGGATTAATATGCTGATTCATGGTGTAGTAAGCGTTTTTGTTGTTTTTTTTCTTCCGAACCATGTCTGCCATTTTACCAATCACCAATAGCTCATTGGAGCGAAATAATCGCACCCCGTCGTCAAAACTCAAGCGCTGTCCTGCTTGTACTTTCTCATAAATATCGGCCAAATCCGATTTACTGATTAAAAAATCCATAAAACCATTCCCGCTTTTTATTTCTGCGCTCTTAAACACATTTCACCATATTGATATTCCTTCGGAATCAGGTGTAATCATGTCCGGAGCGCCAGTTTGTAAAAAAGATAGAAATTTAAGGGTAGGAAAAATCTAAAGCAAATTAGGAAAAAATAGCAAAACTTCATTCAGGTTTTATCCAGTACCTCTCGAACTTTTCTGACTAAATTTAGTGGATCGAAAGGTTTCTGGATAAATTCTGTATCTGGATGCAACACCCCACGATGAACGATGGAATCTTCAGTGTAACCGGACATATATAAAACCTTAAAATTATGACAGACTGTTTTCAAATTCTCCACCAATTCGCGACCGCCCATCGTCGGCATGACCACATCCGTTAGAACCAGATCAAACGCCGGTTTTTCTTGAGTGCATAATTGCAGAGCCATTCGACCATTGCTGGCGGAAATAACCTGATAACCGAAATGTGTTAATGTTTCAGTGGCTAATTCTCGTAATGAATCCTCATCCTCGACGACTAAAATCCGCTCTGTGCCCTTCAGTTTCTTTTGATCTCGTTTTTTAGCTTCATCAATTCTTTCTTTTTCCTTTACCTCTGGCAGATAGATGGTAAAGCGTGCTCCATGGCCGGGTGCAGAATCGACCACGATTGCACCATGACTCTGTTTAATAATTCCATAAACAGTGGAAAGTCCTAAGCCGGTTCCCCGTCCCTTTTCCTTTGTCGTAAAAAAAGGTTCGAAAATATGTTTTTGGGTTTCTTCATCCATACCAAGACCGGTATCTTTTATAATTAACTGAACATAATTTCCTTTTTTCAGCTCCTCATTTCGAAAGGTAATATTCTTTTTGGTAACGAAGTTTTTTGTTTCGATAATCAGTTCACCGCCGTTTGGCATGGCATCCCGGGCATTAATGGCTAAATTCATAATCACTTGTTCAATTTGCCCCGGGTCTGCTTTGATGGGAAACAACGGGTGCTCTAAATAAGCGGTCAGCTGGATATCTTCCCCGATCAGACGGTGCAGCATTTTTTCCATGTCCCGAATCAAATGATTTAAATTAATAATTATGGGCTGAAGAATTTGTTTACGACTAAAGGCGAGCAACTGGCGCGTAAGCGCTTCGGCCCTTTTCCCGGCGCGATCGATTTGTTTAATTTTGGTTGTCAATTTGTCATCTTTGGGCAACGAAGCGAGCAACAGTTCACTGTATCCTATAATTACCGTTAAGAGATTGTTGAAATCATGCGCCACGCCACCTGCCAAACGTCCGATGGCTTCCATTTTTTGAGATTGCAGAAATTGTTCTTCAAGCCGTTTTCTGGTCGAAATGTCTATTAAAAACAAAATATAATGGGAAATTTCATCGTTGTTTTCCAGAAGCGGGCCTGCCGTTACTTCCAGCCAATAGGTTTGCCCTTGTTTGCTTTTACCTTCCATCTCTCCCTGCCAGGATTCCCTTTTACGCAGGGTCTGCCACATGTTTTGGTAAACATCTGGTTTTTGTTCATTAGCTAAATATTTATCCATGGTCTTGTCAATAACTTCCTCAGAGGAATATCCAAACGTATTCAGGAATGCTTTATTCACGTACTCGATACGCTCATTTTTAGACAGTATGACCACGGAAATCGGGCTTTGTTCTATGGTTTGGGATAATACCTGAAGTTGTGCTTCCGCTTTTTTACGCTCGGAAATATCCTGGGCCATAGCAATCACAATATCTTTAGAAAAAAAGGTGCCCTTGAACAAACGAACTTCTTTAGGAAAAATTTCTCCGTTTTTTCTTTTACCCCAGAACTCGAAAACCTGTGGCTCGCCGTTAAACGCCTTCTCAACCATTTTTCCAACCTTCTCCAGGTCATTTTTCCCCGGAGCAGAAACAAATTCCGGCGTTTTGCCGATGAAATATTCGCGTGGATATCCGTACATTTTTTCGGCGCCCCGGTTGACGGTGATAAACCGGCCATCACGCTCCTGGAGATAGATGGCATCGGTAGTATTCTCGAACAGTTCCCGGTAGGTTATTTCTGTTTGACGCAATTCTTCTTCTGTTCTCTTTTGATCCGAAATATTTTGTACGGCACCATGGATCAACACGACCCGCTGCTGCTCTTCGTCCCAAGTAGGTCTGGAATACTCACGCATCCAGCGCATTTCTCCGGATTTGGTTATGATTCTATACTCCGCCACACTTTCCTGGCCGGTCATTAAATTTCCAAACTGTTTTAGGGATATGGGTATGTCTTCAGGATGGATAATGGTGGGCCATCCACCACGCTTTATAATATCTTCCACGGTGTAACCCGTTATCTTTTCAAATGCGCCGATCGTCCAGAGATGTTCCATGTTACCGTTCTCATCAACCTTAAAAGCAAAGGCAAAATCCGAAGTCAATTCAGATATTAAGCGATACTGTTGGGTTTTCAACCGGAGATCATCTTCAATGGCTTTACGCTTTTCGATCTCCGCTGCCAATTGTTGGTTTACTTTTTCCAGCTTGTCAAGTAACTTCGCGCTTTCCTTTTTTTGATGTTCCAGCTCTCTAATTTTTTCGGTTAATTCCGAAGTACGCTGGGCTACCAATTGTGTTAAGTCCTTTTGGCGGGCGCTCTGTTCTTCTACAGATTTCTTCAAATGGCGACGCATCTGTTCAACGACCCCGGCCAGCTGACCGATTTCGTCTCTTCCTGAAATTGTAATTGCCCGGTCAAGGTTGCCCATACTTATCTGATAAGCGTGATCTTTCAATTCCTCAAGAG
>CAZJNP010000158.1:0-6737 GCA_964547355.1 uncultured Calditrichaceae bacterium | reverse complement strand
TGCCTGGGGCGCCATGGGCGCGGCCATGGCCTGTTACGACGAAGCGCTGAATTATTCCAAAACGCGCATTCAATTCGACAAACCCATTGCCGCTTTTCAGATTACTCAGCAAAAGCTGGTGGAAATGCTGACCGAAATTACTAAAGGGCAATTGCTCAATTATCAATTGGGACGCATGAAAGACCAGGGCAAAGCCAAGTTTTATCACATCTCCATGGCTAAGCGCAACAACGTACATCAGGCCCTGCAAATCGCCCGTTCGGCACGATCCATTTTAGCGGCTAACGGCATCACCGATGAATATCAGGTCATCCGCCATCTGCTGAATCTGGAGTCGGTTTACACATATGAAGGAACCCATGACATCCATACTTTGATCTTAGGTGAACATATTACAGGAATAGGCGCATTTCGATGAGTATTCATGTTTTATTGGTAGAAGATGACCGCGTGACGCTGGAAGCAATCCGGCATACTTTGATCAGCAGCGGATATGAATTTCAGGGAGTCACCCGATTGGCAGAAGCAAAAGCTCTGGTACGCAAAGAACCTTTCGACCTGATTTTAACGGACGTGCATTTACCGGACGGATCGGGTCTGGAACTGCTGGACCTGGTGCGGAAATTTCTGTTCGATATTCCCTTTGTGGTGATTACGGCTTCCGAAAAAAAAGCGTTGATTCAGGAAGCGCTCAGCCGTGGAGCGGATGATTTTTTGACGAAACCGTTCCATCTGCAAAATCTGCCCACCATAGTGGAAAGAAATTTACAACGTAAACGACTGGCTGCAAAATCTCAGTCTTCGCAGAAAGTCTCTGTTTTGCTCAAGGCCATTAAAGCGTTAATCGCCGCTTTGGAAGCCAAAGACAGTTACACCTCCGGACACTCGTTACGGGTCGCCCGTTATGCCAGTATGATGGGTAAATATCTCAATCTGAGCGAGGATCAATTGTTTATCCTGGAACTTTCCGCTCTGCTGCATGACATCGGTAAAATCGGGATGCCCGATCAGATTCTCAAAAAATCCGCTTCTCTGCATGAAATGGAGTACAACACCGCCAAAGAACACGTGCTCATCGGCAGCCGTATCGTGGGTAACATCGACGAGCTAAAAGAAGTGGCCGCCATCATACGCCACCATCATGAGCGTTTTGACGGCACCGGTTATCCGGACGGACTGAAAGGGATCGTCATTCCCCTGTATGCCAGAATCCTGGCTATTGTAGATGCTTACGAGTCGATCGTATCCGAGCGCACGTACCGCAAGTCGCGCAGTTCCCATGAGGCGCTGGATGAACTGCGCCGTAACGCCGGCAGTCAGTTTGATCCCGAATTGGTGGAAGTGTTCGTACAGGCTGTGAAATCTCAAAACGGTGAAGAGAATCTGCTTCAATTTGAAAGATTAACGCAGAACTATTAATCCCGCCGGAAATTTTGCAATCCGATAGATCGTTTAATATATTGCCAGACAATTCTTGATTTAAATCCGATCGGATTTTACACATCCACCTGATTTAATCAAGCCGGCCAGACTGGTTAAACACAGAAATGTCACTCGCTTTCCGAATCTGTCATCTATAATCTCCTCAGATTGGATGGCGGTTCATTAACAGCCCTGTTAAAATGAAAGCGGTTTGAAAAGCCTAAGAGTTCTTTTTTAGAAAATGCAAAAGTGTTAATTATTAATTAATTCACACCATCCTAACATTTACTCGGAGGCATGTATGCAGCGTGTTTTAAGGTTATTTATTTTACCCATTCTGTTCTTCTCTTTCGTCCACGGCGGCGTTTTAAAAGAGAAGCAAGTAAATCCCCCCAAAGACGTTCCCCGTTTTGCGGGCTATTCCAAGACATCCATCGTGATAAAATTTGATCTATCCGTTCTGCCGCAAATTGACGTTCAAAAGGCGGCCGCTCAGGGGATTACCGGTTTGGAGGCTATCGACCAATTGAATCAGCAATACGGTGTGCGCAAGATGATACAGAAATTCCCTAATCTGCCGGCGCGCGTCTATCAGGGACGTACCATTTTGCCGAAAGCTTGGTTTCGGGTGGAATTTTCTCAGGAAATCGATCCGGAAGCGGTGGCTATGGCCTATCGCCGCGTCAAGGGCGTTGCGGACGCCCAGCCCATCGGCATTCACACGGTGGAAGCCAGGTATCCTAACGATCCGCGTTTTGGCGATCAATGGCATATGGATCAAAGCAACGATGCCGACATGGACGCTCCGGAAGCCTGGGATATCGAAACCGGAAATACGGAAATCATCGTAGCCGATCTGGATACCGGTGTGCGTTATTTTCATAAAGACCTGGGCGGCGCAAACGCTTCCTATTCGAATCCCGAAGCAGCCCGCGGAAATATGTGGATTAACTGGGCCGAAAAAAACGGTACGGCCGGTGTGGATGACGACAACAACGGGTACGTGGACGACTGGATCGGCTGGGATTTTGTGGATAACGTCAACGGCATTTCCGGGGAAGACGACGACGTGCCGGATAACGATCCGCGCGACTTTAACGGCCACGGCACCCATACCGCCGGAATCATTGCCGCGATTAATAACAATGATTACGCCGTGACGTCAGTGGGTGGTGGATGGCAAAACGGCAGTCAGGCAGAAACCGGCAACGGCATTAAAGTGATGGCTCTGCGCATCGGTTATTCCGGTTACTGGTTTATTTTCGAAGTGGGCTATGTGAGCATGGATTTTGCCGCGGATGCTTTCTATTACGCTGCCGATAACGGCGCCCGCATTGCCAATTGCAGCTGGGGTTCTTCCAATACCGGCGGCTTGGGCGATGCCATCGATTATTTTTTGGCGGGCGGCGGTTTGATTTTCAAATCTGCTGGCAACGATGACGACGAAAATACGGATTACATGACCGATCGCAGCGATATTATCGCGGTGGCCGCTACCAACGCCAGCGATCAGAAAGCCAGTTTCTCTTCTTACGGTACCTGGGTGGACATCAGCGCACCCGGCGATAATATTTACAGCACCTACCACGATCACAGCGATCCGGAGAACGATTATGTCACGTCTCTGGACGGTACCTCTATGGCTTCGCCGAACGCCGCTTCCGTGGCCGGGCTGATCTGGTCCCGTCATCCGGACTGGACCGCCGATCAGGTGAAACAACGTCTGTTTGATACAGCCGATAACATCGATAATGTTTCTGGCAACTCCAGTTATGCCGGCAAGTTGGGCGCGGGACGGGTGAACGCGTATGCGGCGGTCAACGACGGCAGCGGACCGGCCGCCCCGGTCGCCGATTTTACGGCGGATCCCACCAGCGGCTGCGCACCCTTAACGGTAAATTTCAGCGACGCTTCCAGCGGGGAAGTTACCGAATGGAGCTGGGATTTCGGTGACGGGGCCACTTCGACGGCTCAGAATCCTTCCCATGAATATACCGCCGCCGGTACCTATACGGTCAGCTTAACAATAACCGGTCCCGGCGGTTCGGATACCGAAACCAAGGTGGATTACATTACGGTGTATGCGCCCATCACGGCTGATTTCACCGGCTCACCCACTTCCGGCGACGCACCACTGACCGTGAACTTTACCGATCAGTCTACAGGCGATGTAACGGCCTGGAGCTGGGATTTCGGCGACGGGGCCACTTCGACGGCTCAGAATCCTTCCCATGAATACACTGCGGCCGGAACCTACACGGTCACATTAACCGCTTCCAATTCCTGCGATTCGGATACCAAAACCCGCACCGATTACATCACAGTGAGCGAACCGGCAGGGCAGGCTCCGGTGGCCGATTTTACTGGTTCGCCCACTTCCGGAACGGCGCCCCTTTTAGTCAGTTTTACCGATCAGTCCACCAACAGTCCCACGAGCTGGAGCTGGGATTTTGGCGACGGTGCCACCTCCACGGAACAAAACCCGCAACATGAGTATACGGCGGCCGGAACTTACACCGTGTCTTTAACCGCCACCAATGCCTACGGTTCGGATACTAACACCAAGGTGGATTATGTAACCGTAACGGAAGCCACCCAGAACGCTATGCACGTAGGCGATTTAACGGTTGTCAAGGAGAGCTTTTGGTTCCTGACCCGCGGTCGGGCAGACGTGCGCATTGTGGATGAGTTCGGCAGTCCGGTGGCAGACGCCACAGTTTCAGGCACCTGGTCGGGTACGGTTTCCGAAACGGAAGAAGGTAATACGGACAGCGACGGCTGGGTTACTTTTTACACCGGATGGGTGATCGGCGACGGCAGCTATACCTTTTGTGTGGATAATGTGACTAAAACCGATTGGATTTACGACGAGGCGGCCAACAGCGCTACCTGCGGAAGCTCGGACGGCAGCGCGGCTCAGATTTTAACCAATGTCAATATCGATGAAATCGAAAAAGAACTGGGCTATAAGCTGAGCGTAAACGCACCCAATCCTTTCAATCCCAGCACGGTGATTACCTTTCTGACCCCTCAGCAATCACATGTTGTGGTGGAAATATTTAATATCTTAGGGCAGCGGGTGCGCTTGTTGAATAACGGCATGCTGCCGGCGGGATTCAACGCATTAAAATGGAACGGCAAGGACGACAACGGCCACACGGCCGGCTCGGGTTTTTATTTTTATCAGATCACGATAGACGGAAAGAAATCCATGCGCCGTAAAATGCTGTTGTTAAAATAAAGAAGCTTTGTAAGAAAAGAAAACCCCGGTTTTTTCGCCGGGGTTTTTTTATGTCTTGTTTTCAGGGGAAAATCAAGGAAAATATTTTTTAAGTACAATGTCGTCTTCCAGCTCATAGCCCAGGTACTCGATGAGTGTGCTTTTTTTAACCGCATAAGCCAGAGTGCCGTCCACGCGTTGCCGTGGTTTCAGGGTGACCGGCTTGGTTAGGCCATCTTTAAATTTGGCGGTATGCTCCGGGTCGATGCCGATCTCTGTGCCGTCCATGGTGTACAGCTTCAATTTGGCTGGATCGAAAACAAATGGCTCGGTCGTGTTGTTGATGCCACTAAATGCGATCAGCAGATGCTTGCCGCTGTATTCGCGGTCGGCCACGCCAAAAGGGAAATCCCAGTTATAATCCAGAATGGACAGGGTCTTTCGGCGCACTTTGCGCAGGTATTTTTGGGCATCCGCATTGTCAGGATCAAAAGAGACGGCCCGTTTAAAGTAGAACTCCGCGGTCAGATACAGGTCCAAATTGGATTTTTCCCGTTTTGCCTGTTTGTAAAATTTCAATCCTTTGTCAAAGGTTTGCTGGAAGTTGGCTTTTTTAATATCGTTCAGAGCCTTTTGAGCGGCGCTGTTGTTTTCATCATAAAACAATGCTTCTTCCAGGTTGTCCAGCGTTTTGGTAAAATACTGTTCCTTCTGAATCTCGTTGGCTGGCGGTGTATTATGATAGGCCATGGCCATCTGGTACAAAAGCTGGCTGTATTCTTTCTTGAAACTCTCAGAAGTCTCGCCTTCCGGGATAAATTCCAGACCACGTTCAAAATTGCCGGTAAATGCGTCTAAGTTTTTTCTCTTTTGGAAAAGGTCCAATCCTTTGTGCATGTAGGTAAGCGCAATTTTTTCGTTAATCTTTGGATTCTTGGGCTGCGATTTTTTAACTTCCAGATAGTAGGATAAGGCCTGGTTGTATTTCCCGTTGGCGTAAGCCTTATCGCCTTCTTCTTCGGGATTTCCGCCGCAGGAGATTAAAAGCGAAAAGGTAAAGATTAAAGCGGTAACTAACAGGAATTGTTTCATAGGGCATTTCTTTTAGGATATGATTAAAATCACATTTAAAATAATAAAAATTAGAATAAATCAAAATAGAAAATATGAAATTAACTATCTTAGGTTCCGGCACATTATTATCCGGGCTTTTCCGGTCCATGGCAGCTTATGTGTTTGAAAAAAACGGACGGCTTGCTCTGCTGGATTGCGGGCCGGGCACACTCATGCGATTGAATCAGGCGGGCATTGATCCGGTTGCCTTGGATGTCATTGTTTTAACGCATTATCACCCCGATCATGTGTCCGATCTTTTCGCCTTGCTTTTAAAAAGATATTTATTGGATGCCGCTTCAATCAGCAGGTTGATTCTGGTGGGCCCGCAAAATTTTGGTGAATGGTTCACGGATCATGCCGCGTGGCAGGGAACATGGCTGAAAAAGGCTTTGCCGCAAGTACTGGACTTACCGCCGGGGAGAACCTGGCACGAACACTTTAACATCACATCCTTTCCCACACACCATACGGCAGAAAGCATGGCCTTTCGTTTTGGAGACGATTTGTTTTACAGCGGTGATACGGATTTCGACCCGGAATTAGTCCTGTTTGCCTCTGGATGCCATACCGGCCTGCTGGAATGCTCCCATTCCGATGAACAAAAAAGCGAGGGGCATTTATCGGTTTCCGAAGCCGCGCGTTTTGCGCAGGAAGCAACATTCAGCCGTTTAATCGTTACCCATTTTTATCCGGATAACGAGCAGTCGGATTTAACGGAAAAATTGGCGGCGTGCTTTAAAGGCCAAATCATCATCGCACAGGACCTTTCCGTTTACGAATGGTAACGATGTTTCTCCTGCGACGCGGTCTGGGAGGAAAGTTGGTTTCCGTATATTTTTGCAGGGCCTTTGGCGCAAAGGCAGCGATTAAAAACCCCATGGTAATGTAAAGTCCGCCCACGCTTTGGCCGGCTGCCGGATGCAGCATGGTAAGAATACCAAAAAGGATGCTTGCAATCAATGCCGTCATACTCATACCG
>CAZJNP010000157.1:0-6750 GCA_964547355.1 uncultured Calditrichaceae bacterium | reverse complement strand
AGTTACGGCAGAGCGGGTCGAGATATTACAAAAAGCAGACGCAATTTTTATTGAAGAATTACACAAACATGACGTATATAAAGAGATATGGCAGGCATTTGCCGTATTGCTGCCGATACAAACCGTAGGTGTCATGGGAGATCAGCGTACATATGAAAATGTGGCGGCTTTACGCGCCGTTACCAGCACAGACGGAATGACGGCGGATTGGTATCCCATGCCTGAGGAAATATTACACATCGTCTCAAATCGGATCATCAATGAAGTGCGCGGTATTAATCGCGTAGTTTATGATGTGAGTTCCAAACCGCCGGCAACCATCGAATGGGAATAACAGATATAGTAAATATAAGTTTGCCGGGAGAAAGAGATCTCCCGGTAAAGATTAGGGAGGTAGTGATATGTGTGGGATCGTCGGATATATTGGAAATCAAGAAGCAGCATCGCTGTTAATCAACGGTTTAAAGCGTTTGGAATACCGGGGGTATGATTCTGCCGGTATTGCGGTGCTGAACAATGATACGATCATTATTGTCCGGGAGGTCGGCAAGATACGGAATCTGGAAAATATGCTAAACGGCCAGATGCCCAGTGGTACGGTGGGCATTGCGCATACCCGCTGGGCGACCCACGGCAAACCTTCACGGTTAAACGCCCATCCTCACATAGACGGCTCCGGTAATATCGCATTAATTCACAACGGTATTATAGAAAACTACGCATCCTTGCGTAAATTACTGATAGAACGCGGACACCAGTTCCGTTCCGAAACCGACACGGAAGTGATCGCCCATCTAATCGAAGATTTATATGAGGGCGATTTTGAACGAGCTTTTCGTGAGGCGCTGATGCAATTGGAAGGCACGTACGGTTTGGCGGTGGTTACCAAACATATGCCGGATAAATTATTTGTAGCCCGAAAGGGCAGCCCCATCGTGATTGGTGTGGGCGATGATGAGTATTTTGTGGCCTCCGATGTCACGCCGCTTATTCCATATACCCGCAATGTATTTTATCTTGACGATGATGAGATGGCGATTTTATCGCGACAGGGCGTGATTACCAAAACCATTTTCAACAAGCCCATTGAAAAACAGATGGTCAAAGTAACCATGCGGCTGGACGATATTGAAAAGGGCGGTTTTGATCATTTTATGCTCAAAGAAATTTTCGAGCAACCCAAAACAATTATGGATGCCATGCGGGGACGGATTTTAAGAGAAGAAGGGTTGGTCAAACTGGGCGGTTTGGCGGAAGTGGAAGAAAAGCTCGTCAATGCGGAAAAGATTTATTTTACGGCCTCGGGAACTTCCTGGCACGCCGCACTAATCGGCGAATATCTGATTGAAGAGCACTGCCGCATTCCGGTGGAAGTGGAATATGCTTCGGAATTTCGCTATCGCAATCCGGTAATCAATAAAAATGAAGTGGTCATTGCCATCTCACAATCCGGCGAGACTGCTGATACCCTGGCCGCCTTACGGGAAGGTAAGCACAAAGGCGCGCTGGTGCTTGGTATCGTAAACGCAGTAGGGTCCACCATTGCCCGGGAAACCCATGCCGGTGTTTATATTCATGCCGGGCCGGAAATTGGTGTAGCCAGTACCAAGGCTTTTACGTCGCAGGTTACCGCCATCATCCTGCTCACTTTGATGATCGCACGGAAAAAATACATGTCCGTGGTACAGGGCAAACAGTTGATCGATGACCTGATGAAAATACCGGAAAAAGTACAGCGCATTCTCAATCAAAATAACGCCATTCGCGAAATGGCGGAAATTTACAAAAACGAAAGAAATTTTCTGTATCTGGGACGGGGCTATAATTTTCCTGTGGCTCTGGAAGGGGCGTTAAAATTAAAGGAAATTTCTTACATCCATGCCGAGGGTTACCCGGCCGCGGAGATGAAACATGGCCCCATCGCCCTGATCGACGAAAATATGCCGGTGGTTTTTATCGCCACAAAAGACGCTATCTATGAGAAAGTCATCAGCAACATTGAAGAGGTAAAAGCCCGCAAAGGTCGGGTCATCTGCATTGCCAACGAGGGAGATGTGAAAATCAAGGATTATGCCGATCATGTTATTTACATCCCAGAAACGGCGCATGCCTTAACGCCATTGCTTGCGGTTATACCGCTACAGCTTCTGGCTTATCATATTGCAGTTTTACGCGGCTGCGACGTGGATCAACCGCGCAATTTAGCTAAAAGCGTGACTGTGGAATAGACCATTCCGCTGTTCTTTTGATCCGCCTCCCGCGGAAAATGGAAAAAAATCCTGACAAATTTAGCGGTTTTAAGTAAAAGCGCCAAAGCGTTTTTTTTGTAATTCATCCCCGTTTAAAAAGACCTTTTGTCATTTATTAAAATTCTTTTTACATTCCGAACAATCGCGATGGTATTTATAAAAACCGGTAAGTGATTACGATGTTCGATTGGTAATTGAAGAAAGGGATATAAATGAATCTGAAAAGGGGCATGTTACTGATTGTTTTGCTGGCGTTCGTCGGTGCGGCGTTCGGCCAGAAGGCTACCAAACGGGAATGGGCGATTTTTCAGAAAGGAGTCAAGGAATACCGTAAGGGGAATTTAACGGCGGCACAAAACATTTTTACCACGCTGGTTGAGAAATTGCCGGAAAGTCCGCTTATCACAGCTAACACCTTAATGTTGGCCAAAATATATTATCGGCAGGGCAGCTACGAAAAATCCCTGCACCTTTGCAATCGATTTTTAAAGAAATTCCCAGATAGCGATTACGTTGACGATATTCAATATCTAATCGGAAAAAATTACTTCCGACTGAAACGCTATCGTTCGGCATTAAGCACATGGCTGCACGTGGCCGCAAACGGAAAAGACGATCGGTTGCAAAAGAAAGCGCTGGCGTTGGCAAGAGACTTAATGCGCTACCGGTTGGACGAAGACACGCTCAGGGAACTGGTCCAAACGCAGCCCTCGCCGTTTACGCGTCAGGCGATTCTATATTTTTTGGCAGAACGGTACTATAAAAAGGGGCAGGCCGGAAAAACCCTCATGGCCATTAATGAAATTCTTGAGATTAAGGGGGGAAACCGCGCGTTTTATGAAAAAGCCCATCACCTCCAGCAGGTACTGGAAAACAAAGCTTCGGGCAAAGTGCGCATCGCTTTTTTGTTGCCCTTGAGCGGCGACAACGGAGAAATTGGCCAGGCCATGCTGAAGGGAGCGCGTATGGCATTGTCCGATTTTAATCAATCCACAGACCCGGTGGTCGAAATTATTCCTTACGATTATCAAACGAAACTGACCACAGCGCTGCAACAATTTAAGGAAATCGTCAGCGATCCTTCGATTAGCGCGGTTTTTGGCCCGCTGGAAGACGACATTACCGCGGCCTGCGCAACCCTGGCCGATTATGAAGGGATTACAGTCGTCACACCCACCGCATCCGATGAGGAGATCCGTCATCTTTCCGAGTCCGCCGTTCAGTTGAATATTCCGTTGGATGTTATGGCGCGCACTCTGGCTGGATATGCCGCGGATTCATTGCAGTTACACCGTTACGCTTCTTTGGCGCCCATCGACGATTATTTTATTCGGTTTCAAAAATATTTTAAACAATTTCAGCTGGATCGCGGAAATGCGTTCGCCACAGAACAATGGTATTATCCGGAAGAGCAGGACATCACCAAGCATTTTAAGGCCTTAAAACGGATCGGAATTAAATTGGCCTTTCAGGATTCCGTGCTGCAGGTGGATTCCACGCTCAGCCAGCAAAGTCTGGATTCCCTGTATCGCGTTTATCATAAAGAACAGCTCAAAGTGCTCCAGGAAACGCACACCAGGATCGATTCCGCCGATATTCCGGTCACTACGTTTGACGGCCTGCTTTTATCGATCTATCAGTCGGATATTACCATGATGGCTTCTCAATACGCTTACTGGAACCTGCAGTCCACCTTGCTTGGCAACAGCGACTGGTACGACGAGGAACAGTTGAAAAAGAACCGCAAGTATGTGAATGGATTGATTTTTGTTTCCGACGGATATCTAAATAAGGAAAGCTGGGATTATCGTAAATTTAGAAATCAATACCGGATTACGTATAAGAGCACGCCCGACAAATATGCTTTAATCGGTTACGATGGTTTTCGTTTTTTACTGAGCGCCATCGCCGAAAGCGGTCGAACGGTGACTAGGAAAAATTTTCGGGACATTGTGATGGATGCGCCTGATTACAATGGCATCTACCGTAATTTTATCATCGGGAAAAAACGCTACAACAGCGCAGTGCGTATTTTAAAATTTACATATGGCCAGATTTTACCGCTGAATTAAACGCGCTGATTAATCAGATGACGAATCGTTTGATGCTTAGAACATTTAATATCCTGGAAACCATACCCGAGCTTGTGCATGCCTATTCCACGCGCCGGGGCGGCGTAAGTTCGGCGCCGTACGACGGACTGAATCTGGGCATGCACACCGGCGACGACCTCCCGTCTGTACGGCAGAACCGGCAGATATTTTTTAACACGCTGGGCATTCCGTCAGACCGATTGGTTTTCCCTGAGCAGGTGCACAGCGACCGGGTGGTTTACGTAACCGAACCCGGAGTGGTGCCCCATTGCGACGGTTTAATCACCGACAGAAAGGATCTGTACCTTACGATTCAGACGGCGGATTGTTTTCCGGTGTTTTTATTCGAGAAACATCGGCAGGTGGCGGCTCTGGTACATTCGGGATGGCGCGGTACGGCTAAAAATATTGTAGGCCGGACGGTTCAGAAAATGGTTTCGGATTTTAACGGGCGGGCGGAGAATATCGTCGCTGCGATCGGAGCGGGCATCCAGCAAGCCTGTTATCAAGTGGACATGGCGACCGCGGAAAAATTCGACCCCAAATATCTCCTGGAAGACGGCGCGGAGCATTTTTTGCTAAACGTGCAGGGAAACATTGTCGATCAGCTTTTAGAGGCCGGCGTGCCCGCAGAGCAGATCGAGGCGGACGCCACCTGCACACACTGCGCGGCCGATTTGTACTATTCCTATCGCCGCGACGGGACAAAAAGCGGGAGAATGATGGCGGTTTTGGGCTTGCGTTCCTGAAGCGCCTCGCGGGAACTTCGGACGCCGGAGATCGTTGTTGAGTTAATTGCCATTCTCAAATACAACGGAGGCAGAGCGGCCTGCCGGTCCTTTTGTGAAAGAAAGGAATTTGTAACCTGGCCGTAATGATAACATCTATATGAAAGTGAGTCCGTAGTGGATGAAAAGACATTAGTGGAACGCGCGAAGCAGGGAGACAAGGTTGCTCTCTCGAAACTGGTGCATAAATACAGCGAGCGCGTTTACAATTTGGCTCTGCGCATTTTACGTAATCGGGAAGATGCGGAGGATGTCCTTCAGGAAACGTTTTTAACGGTCATAGAAAAAATCAATACTTTTGACGGGCGTTCCAGTTTTTTTACCTGGATTTACCGGATTGCCACCAACGCCAGTTTGATGCGATTGCGCAAGAAAAAAGTGGTTTTCCAGCAGTTGAACGATAATCCCGATTTTCAGGAGAGTGTTGAGAGTCGAGTGTTTATTGACTGGTCGCAGGACCCGTCGTTGAATGTTTTTGATGCGGAAGTCAAACAAAAGATTAACGAGGCGATAAATAAACTGTCCGATATTTACCGCGGTGTGTTTATTCTGCGTGACATCGAAGGACTGTCAATTAAAGAGACCAGTGAGATTTTGCAAATAACGGAAGAGAACGTAAAAATTCGCCTGCGCAGGGCCCGGCAGTTTCTGAGAGATTATCTGTCGGATTATTTTGAGGAAAGGATGGCGGATCGTCATGCTTGAACAGCATAAAAAACATATCAAAGAAATTTGCGACCTGTTAGGCGAAAATTTCGATGACCCGTCCTGTCAGGAAGTGCTGGATCATTTAAACAATTGCCCTACGTGCAAGGTTTATTATGATACAGTCAAAAAAACCGTTTTCCTGTGTAAAGAGGCGGACTGCCCCGAAGAATTGCCCGCTGAAGCGGAAGAGCGGTTGATGAAAATTCTCGACCTGGAAATGATCGTAGAAAAACGAAAGAAAAAATAATGGATGGTTTCAAACGATTACTGTCCCAAGTCATTGCAGTCCCAGTAAAATAAAAACACTAGAATGGCAGAGGTCGGCAACCTGTGTTTGACCGCTATTTCACACATGGACCATTCCATATATTTCCGAATCAATAAATCATTCTGCTTTTAGCTGTACGTGGTTTCTTCTTGAATGCTAGGAGCACAATTTTAAAGTAATATTTAAAACCACACTTGCCCAAGATAATGTTTTTTGTGGATATGGGTTTTGTATTCCCTTACATTGCAAGTGGGTACAGTGCCATTAAAGGTGGCTTAAAGTGAAAAAGCGTTTTATGATCCACCCCGATCTCGACTGCGTCCCGGTACCCCTCCCTGCTAATTACCGCAGGAAGGGTTTGAAGAGAACGCTAAAAGAAATTATTTAAACGTGTTACAAAAAACTTTTAAAACAATACAACGAATAGAGTAATGTTGTATTTTGTAAGGAGGGTACTATTTTTAGATAAGCCAACAGATTCTCTGAAAAACTAATACACTATAATTATTTGAATAACAATGATTTTGTGAATTCCACGAATTCCTGATTCAGAGTTCCTAATTCCGCTGGCTCCTATTTGTATCCTTTAATAAGTAACCGCATCAAATCCAAAGATCAGAAAAACCATGGAGGAATATAAATGC
>CAZJNP010000156.1:0-6758 GCA_964547355.1 uncultured Calditrichaceae bacterium | reverse complement strand
TCGCAAAGAACTGGCTCAACCGTTCGGCGGTGTTTCAGAATACTATCCCGTACCAGCCGTCCGATTCTTTGCAAGCCATCCGATTAGCAGAAAACAGTGATTCGGTGATCGCCTACGTGGTTCCCTTGCGACCGGAGGGATTTATCGTGGTGAGTAAAGATAAACACTTGCCGCCGGTTTGGGCTTATTCTGCCAAAGGCGCGTTTATTAGCGAAGAAAGCAACCGGAACGTTTTACTGAATTTAATTCGCAGCGATTTTGTTTTGCAAAAACAAGCTGCGGAAAGCGGCCGGAGTGACCAATTTTCCATCAGCCGATTATGGCAGGAATTAAGCGATACCACGCGCCTTTTTAAATCCGTGCAAGTGCAGACGGTCTACGGACCGCACCTGAGCTCCCTATGGGGACAGGGCTCGGTCTGGAACAGAATTCTTTACGAGTATGAGCGGGTCTTTAACCGCTATACCCCCAACTATTGGTCTGTGGGTTGTGTGGCAACCGCTATGGCTCAAACCTTAAATTACTATGAATGGCCCATCAACGGTACTTCCAGCCATAGCTACTATGAAGACGACGCCGGTACCATCAGCGCGGATTTCGCCGACACCTATTATGAATGGTGGAACATGCTGGATGAATACGGCGACACCATAAGCACAATAGCACAAAAAAACGCTCCCGGTATTCTTTCCTACCATTGCGCCATCAGCGTGAATATGGATTTTGAGGAAGACGGTTCCACTTCTTCCACTTCGGATGTGCCTTATGCCCTGTCCAGTTATTTTCGTTGCACCGGCCATTACGAAACACCCGGCGGATACAGCAGTTTCTATTCCCGTTTACGCACAAACATGGAAAACGGACGCGTGGACATCATTGCCCTTTCCGACGGCAGCACATACGGCCATACCGTCAATTGCGACGGTTACGACTCCGGCACCGGATATTATCATCTCAACATGGGCTGGTTAGGTTCCAGCAACGGCTGGTATAACCTGGAAGGAAGCTTTAACGCCGGCGGTTACACCAGCGTAACCGGTGCTGTGCTGGATATTTTCCCTGAGCCGCAGATCAAGCCCATTGAATTGGACGAAGACAATCCTAAGACTTTTACCGTCTATTGGCGATCCAGTAAAAATCTGAACGCCGATTATTACGAATTGCAGCAGCAAAAAGGCTCCAGCGGTACCTGGGTGACTCTGAGCAGCTCCATTTCCGACACTTTTTATACGGTTACCGTGAGCGATGAAGACACCTATTATTACCGCGTCCGGGCCCATGTGGACGGTTACTGGTGGTCGGACAGCTACTCTCAAAGTCAGAGCGTGCGCATGATCAGCACCGGCGATTATCGTACCCAGAAAAGCGGCAACTGGAGCGATCCATCGGTCTGGCAGCGTTACAACGGAAGTTCCTGGGTCAGCGCCAGCGCGGCGCCCACCAGTAGTGACGGCCAGATCACGATTGAAGGCGGACACACCGTCACGGTAACCGCCGACGTAACCGTGGATCAGCTCATTATCAATGAAAACGCAAAAGTGGTCGTGGCCGACGGTATTGACCTTAGCGTAAACAACGGCAGCGGTACGGACCTGAAAGTGTACGGCACCCTGAGCAAAGAAGGCAGCGCCCGCATCCTCTATTCCGGTTCGGGAACCACCACCTCCCATTTTTATGATGGCAGCCTCTTTCAACTAGCCGGTACGAACAAATATATTCTGGTGGCCACCTGGGATGACAACTCTACGGTTGAAATAAGCGGAGCGATCGGCGGGGACATGACCGACACGTACCATACGGATCAGGAATTCGGAAATTTTATCTGGGATTGCTCCGGCCAAACCAGTAATGTGTACTTTTCAGGCAATCTGACGCACATCGATGGCAATTTTGAATTGCGCAACACCAACGGTTACGAATTCCGCTTAACCGGCACGGCAGGTGATGACCCCACAGTGACGGTAAAAGGAGACGTGACCATCTCCGGGGGCATTTTAAATCTGACCAGCGGGGACAATAACATTTATTTTGTCTGCTACGGAAATTTTGAACAAAGCGGAGGAACGATCACAGCCACCGGAGACGGCGTGGGCAATCTGCGCTTTGGGCCTCTTTCCGGGGGCGGGTATCAGGGAAGTTTTACCCATTCCGGCGGAACGTTCACCCCGGAAAAAATCCGTATTAACAATACCTACAAACTGGTTCTGAATAGCGACATGAATATCGCTTCGGCCATCTTTGACATAAACGGTACACTGGAATGTGGTGAGTATGTGGTTTCCGGACCGGGACAATTTAATTTAAATACCGACGGTCGTTTAAAGATCGGTCATCCTCAAGGAATTAATGGCAATATCACTGTCAGTAACCGCAGCTTCAGTTCGGCCGGAGATTACGAATACAACGGCACGCAGGATCAGGTAACCGGAAGCGATCTGCCATCGTCCTTAACCGACGGCTTCATCATCGATTGTCAGGGAGATGTGTATCTTTCGCAAAGTACGCGGTTAAGCGGCGGAAACACGGGGCTGTTGCTGCGGCAGGGGCGTCTGATGACCAGCGACGACTCTCTGTTTACGCTCGCGAATGACGGCGGCTGGTGGGGCGGCAGCGACGAAAGTTTTGTCAATGGCCCCATGGCGAAAGAACGCGCCTCCACCAATCCCTTTACCTTCCCTACCGGCAAAGGCCATACGTTTCGCCGTTGCCGCATCATCCCGGCAAGTTCCGACGAGGTGACCTTTAAGGTGGAATTCTTTGACCAGCCTTTTTCAAATACCAGCAGTATCGGTTCCGGTTTACAAAGCGTCAGTGACTCGGAATACTGGTATTACGAACAAACTTCCGGCACAGTGGCAAGTCAGGTTGGATTGTACTGGGAACAAGAAGGCGAAATCTCCGACATTTCAACCGTCACCGTCGCCCAATGGGACGGTTCCCAGTGGCAGGATACCGGGGAGGTGGAAGCGGAAGGTGACAACGCTTCCGGACGGGTAACGACAAGCAATGCTTTATCTTCTTTCGGCTATTTCACCTTTGGAGAGAAAAAGCCCAATGCCATTCTAACCGAAGGCGGATTACCCGGCCTATTTCGGCTGTTTCAGAACTATCCGAATCCTTTTAACAGCGTTACGAAAATCAAGTTTAATTTACCCCGGAAAAGTGCCGTGCAACTACAAATTTTTAACATTCTGGGACAAAAGGTGCTTGAAATTCACCGTAAAAAAATGGCCGCGGGGCAGCATGAGTTTACGGTGGATTTGAATCGGATGGCGTCAGGATTGTATTTTTACCGCTTGCAAGCAGGTGACAACGTTGCCATCAAAAAATTGATTCTGACAAAATAATAACATCCCAATACAACGATTGTTTTGAAGCGCAGAAAGCAATCGCTCCGAAGGCGGCGCAACCTATAACGGGGATTAACAAGGGGCCCCGGGCATATTTGATTTTTTCCAAAAAGGTTGCGCCTGTTTTCCACCCGCCGTTTTCCCCGCTGATTATAAATTATAAATCATACCAGACTCAAAGAGAGAAAAAACATACCTGCCCTACTGTGATCAGAAGCGCGTTTTTGCTTGAAAAAAGGATATTAATTTAGTATTTTCTTTGACTAAAATTTGATGACATTGAAAGATCATAAGTTCAATCAGAACTTTCACAGAGTTACTTATCAAAGGAGGCGCGCGTGAAGGAATTCCAGACAGGACAAATTCGTAATATTGGATTGTGCGGTCATGGCAGTACGGGTAAAACATCGCTTACCGAAGCTTTATTATTTGACTTGAAAAAAATCACCCGTCAGGGAACAGTCGAGAACGGAACCACGGTCTCCGATTATTCCGAAGAGGAAGTTGAACGTCAGATTTCGTTAAACACAGCCCTTGCCAATGGGATATGGAAAGACCATAAAATCAACATTCTGGATACTCCCGGTTATTCCGACTTTTTCGGTGAAGTAGTCGGCATCATGCGGGTAGTGGACGCTGTTTTTATAACTGTCTCCGCTTCTTCCGGAGTAGAAGTGGGAACGGAAATGGTATGGCAGGAAGCGCTAAAAAATAACGTGCCCCGCTTTTTTGTAATTAACAAGCTGGATCGGGAAAATATTGATTTTGACAATGTTTTTCAGAGTATTGTGGATAGTTTCGGCAATCAGGTGGTTCTGGCACAGTTTCCGGTGGAAACCGGCCCCAATTTTGACAGCATCATCGACCTGTTCCGCATGAAAATGTTAAAATTTGCCAAAGACGGCAGCGGAAATTTTACCGAAGAAGAAATTCCGGCCGAATTCAAAGACAAAGCCGAAGAATACCATCTCAAATTAGTAGAAGCCGTTGCCGAAAGCGACGACAGCCTGATGGAAAAATATTTTGAAGCCGGCGAACTCACCGAAGATGAATTCCGGGCTGGTTTCAAAAAAGCCGTAGCTGAAGATGCGGTATTCCCGGTCTTTATCGCTTCGGCCACCACCAATGTGGGCCCCAAGCGGCTGCTGGACGTGATCGTCAACTTTTGCCCGGCGCCCAACGAACGGGGCGAGGTGAAAGGAGAAGACGGCCAGACCCGCAAAGTGGATAGCAGCGAGCCGTTGTCCATGTTTGTTTTTAAAACGCTTTCCGAAATGCACATGGGCGAATTGTCCTATTTTAAGGTCATGTCCGGGGCTGTTAAAACCGGAGACGAAGTGGTTAATATGAGCGACGGCCACGGAGAGCGTATCGGCCAGATTTTTATTTTAAACGGCAAAGAAAAAGAAAGCGTAGATAAATTAAACGCCGGCGATATTGGCGCCGTAGTCAAGCTGAAAAACACCCACACCGGCGACACCCTGTGCGCTAAGGGTAAAGAGATTAAGTATCCGAAAATTGATTTCCCCGAAGCGATCATTCGGACGGCCATCAAACCCAAAGCCAAGGGTGATGAGGAAAAAATCAGTCACGGTTTGCAGGTACTGCACGAAGAAGACCCCACGTTTGTCTATTACCAGGATTCGGAACTGCACCAGACCATCGTTTCCGGTCAGGGCGAGTTGCATCTTCAGATCATTCTTGAACGGTTAAAGAAAAAATTCGGCGTGGAGGTTGAGGAAGAAGAACCGCGCATTCCCTACCGCGAGACGATCAAAAAGAAAGCCACGGCTCAGGGTAAATTCAAGAAACAGTCCGGTGGACGCGGACAGTACGGCGATTGTCATCTGCGTCTGGAACCGCTACCGCGGGGCGAAAAGTTCCAATTTCTGGATGAAATCGTCGGTGGTGTGATCCCGGGTAAGTTCATTCCGGCCGTAGAAAAAGGCGTGATCGAAACCATGGAAAAAGGCGTGCTGGCCGGTTATCCGGTAGTGGACGTGCAGGTGGCGGTTTACGACGGCAGTTACCACAGCGTGGACTCCTCCGAAATGGCCTTCAAGGTGGCTGCTTCCATGGCGTTTAAAAAGGCCTTTCTGGAAGCCAACCCGGTCATCCTGGAGCCGATTTACAACATCGAGGTGCGTGTTCCGGATGAATTCATGGGCGACGTGATGGGCGATATTTCCAGCCGGCGCGGCAAGATCATGGGCATGGACAGCGACGGCCGCTTTCAGGTAATCAACGCTCAGGTGCCGCTAGCGGAACTGTACCGCTATTCCACCACCCTGCGTTCCATTACCCAGGGCCGCGGAATTCATAAACGCTCCTTCTCGCACTACGAAGAAGTGCCGTCCGACATCGCTCAGAAAATCATCGAACAGGCCAAAAAGGAAAAAGAAGAAGAATCTTAATTTGACCCGTTAAACATGAATGAATCTTTAGCCCAATGTCCTATGTGACATTGGGCTATTCTTTGTAACAAGAGGATGTAAAATCATGAAACAGCTCTGGGCGCCCTGGCGCATGGAATATATTCTGAATGAAGTGGACAAAACCGACGGCTGCATATTTTGTGACCTGCCGAAGCAGAATCAGGACAAAAAAAACCTGATCCTTTACCGCTCCGACAAATGTTTCGTCATCCTGAACAAATTCCCTTACAACAACGGCCATCTGATGGTGGTCCCTTACCAGCACACCGGAGACCTGCTAAAGCTGGAAGAAGCCGCCATGCATGATATGCAGCGCACCATCCGCAAATGCGTTCAGGTGATGCAGAACATCTTACACCCCCATGCTTTCAATATCGGAATGAATATCGGCCGGACGGCAGGCGCCGGGATTGACGAGCACCTGCATTTTCATATTGTTCCCCGCTGGGACGGCGACACCAATTTTATGCCGGTTGTATCCGGTACTAAAGTTGTGTCCGAAAGCCTTGCCGCCACCTGGGAAAAGTTGCATACCGAGTTCGAGCGGTTGTTCACAAGATAAAAGGTGGCTTTTGAAGAAAAGTACTGCGCATCGTTTTATTAAGTATTGCCTTGTCTAATATTTAAATATTACCTACATTTATTAATTATTATTCCATCATTAACAGGCTTGAGGTTAAAACAAAAAAATTCCTTAGCATATTCAGTACATTTTGCTTAAAAACGGATTAAAAAGAATCATTAATGGGGAGTTATAGGGTTCACAGTTTTTACTCACACATAGGGCACAAAGCTCACGAAGTAAAGTCACATGTTTTAGAAATTTAAAGTGATTTATTAGTAAATTCCTTTCATTTTTAGGTTGGAAGAAAATGAAAAATTTTCCATTCAGTGGTGGCTCACCTAATTTAAAGAAATAAAAATATTTATTTGTCTTCGTGTCCATTGCGCTCTTTGTGTGAGGCGAATAGAT
>CAZJNP010000155.1:0-6786 GCA_964547355.1 uncultured Calditrichaceae bacterium | reverse complement strand
GTATAAAGAAATGAGCCCGGGTGCCGGTACAACAGTAACCAATAAAATTAGCAAAGAGCTCGTAAATTACACCAAAGTTCAGTTTTCCTTTGAAGAGGATTTGCAGGAAAAGGCGAATTTTCCCGAATTGGAAAAGCATCATGCGGTTCATGAAAGCCTGGTGAAAAAAATTGAAGTGATTGCCGCCGATGTGGCTTCTGGTAAAAGGGGAGTAAATATGGAATTAATGGAATTCTTGCAGGATTGGTTGGTCAACCATATTCAAAAACAAGACCGGCAGTACGTATTTTATTTAAAGAAGGCGGGAATTAACTAACTATGTGTTTGGAAGCGATATTTAAAAAGCAATCGATCATAGCGAATAGACCTCACATTCGATCTTAACGCGGGTAAGAGGAATATGAACCATAAGCACTTAATTGAGGTGAGAATTAAATGTATTTTGCGCCCCCAAAAGAATAGCCCCTTAATAAAACAGTGGTTTTTTAAATAAAGGAATTTTATAAATGCCATTTGCAGAAGGTCTTAAAAATTGGAAAAGAAGTATCAAATGGAAAGTGTTGTTTTTATTATTTGGTGTTTTTGTAGTGATTTCTTTTCTGGTAACGTTTTTGAGTTATCACCAGGCCAGGCGGCAATTAATGATTTCGCTTCAGGACCAGGTCGGCAGATTTCAAAAAATGTTTGAATATGAGTTAAAGATCAAACAGAATGACCTTCAAGCGACCATTCAATTTATTACTCATGATCAACAAACGCTACAGGCTGTTGCGGAAGGTGACCGCAAATATTTAAACAATCGGTATGTTCCCCTTTTTCAGGATGTTTTGAAACCACGATTTGGCATCAACATTTTTCAATTTCATTATCCACCGGCTATTTCTTTTTTACGTATCCACAGACCTAATAAGTTTGGGGACGATCTTTCTCGATTTCGCACTACGGTAGTTCAGGTAAACCGCGAACATAAACCTGTTAGTGGCCTGGAGGTCGGGAAGTACGGTCCCAGCTTACGCGTAGTCTGTCCGCTTTCTTATCAGGGGAAGTTTATTGGAAGTGTGGAATTAGGTACCGATTATGCGGAGATACTTCAGGTAATTTCATCCTCTATGAATACTTCGTTTGCCGTTGCCGTAAAATCAGGAATTTTGGAAAAAGCGGGCTTTAAACTGGATGGCGCGATAATCGAGAAAAACGGTGAAAAGTTTTATGCCTTTTCGGATGAACAGGTGCGTCAACTGATCAACCGGATTGAATTGTCTTCACAGATACACATGGTAAAACTCGACGATATGAACCTGGTATGCGCCGCCATGCCGTTACACGATTTTAGCGGCAAGGAAATCGGCCATGTGTTTTTTGCATTTGATATCACTAATGAATTGGCGGCCATAAGTCAAAACATACTAACGACGATAATATTTTTAATATTTGTTGTTGTACTAATCGGTTCACTGCTTTATTTCGTGTTGACTAAAGGTGTTTTTACACCTCTTGCGGATGGTATTCATCTTGCGGAAACCATTGCTCAGGGCGATTTAACTCAAAAATTGAATTATAAAAGCAATGATGAGATCGGGCAATTGGCCAATGCGCTGAATCAAATGACTTCGAGTTTAAGGCATGTGGCTCACAAATTACAACAGCGGGCGCAAAGCCTGGCCGGGCAATCGGAAGAATTTACTTTAGTCTCTGCGAATATGGATCAGGCCGCTAAGAGTGTAAACCAACGCTCGACTGCCGTGGCCGGAGCTGTGGAAGAGCTTAATTCAAATATGGCAAGCATATCCGATGCTGCCCAGGAATCCACCGAAAATTTAGGCAGTATATCTGCCGCCACACAGGAAATGACAAGCACGATTGCAGAAATCTCACAAAGTACAGCCAGAGCCCAGCAAATTTCTAATCAAGCCGTTCAAGCGGCGCAAAGTGCTCACAAAACGGTAAACCAACTAGGCGACTCGGCAAGGGAAATTCATCAGGTAATCGATGTGATTAATGATATTGCCGAGCAAACAAAATTATTAGCCCTGAATGCCACGATCGAAGCTGCGCGCGCTGGAGAAGCCGGGAAAGGATTTGCGGTGGTGGCAAACGAAGTGAAAGAACTAGCGCGTCAAACCAATGAGGCTACGGAAAACATCACCGAAAAGATTGAAGCTATGCGTGCTTCCACAACAGGAACTATGGATGAAATAGAAAGAATCTCACAGGTCATTGAACAGATCAATGAAATTGTGACTACGATTGCCAGTGCTGTAGAGGAGCAGACGGTGACTACTCAGGATATGGCGAGTAATGTCACCGGTGCTACACAAAAAGTTAAAGATGTGTCCATGCGGGTTTCTGAAGCGGTAGAGGCGTTAAAACAGATAAGTGAAGAAGCTTCTAAATTAAGAGATGAAGCCCAAGAGGTGGGTAATGCCAGCGAACAGGCAAATTTTGGTGTTAAGGAATTGGCTCAAATGAGTGAGGAACTAAAAAATATTGCACAAAAATTTAAAATATAAATTGTAACTCTTTTAAGGAAACATGCCGTTCAAGAATTGTTACAAATTAGTAAAAATGACTTTGGAGGCTTGTTTTTACCGTTCTTTGTCATAGGTGTATTAAGCATTTACGTAATACACCGCAGATAAGACGAAACGGGGTATTCTTCCTCAACATATAAAAAGTGATGGCAAAATCCATTTGGACTTTGATGATGCTGAACTCTGCTGTTGGTTAAAAAACTCTCAAACGGTTTACAAATACTCCGTTCGTTTTAATTTAAAGCTATGTGTGACGCCGGAATGTTAGCTGTTTAATAAAAAAATAACTTATGTGGTTTAGTTAAATCATACGAAAGGGAAAAAAGATGCTGGTGAAACACAAATTAATGCTCTCGGTGCTAGGATTAGCAGGAATCATTTTGCTTATGTTTTTGGCTACCTGGTACGCCACTTCAAATCAGAAAGACGACGGATTGGTCATTAATTTGGCCGGTCGACAACGCATGCTGACCCAAAAAATGACTAAGGAACTGCTGCAATTCCATGTAAAAAAAGAACAAAGCGATGAAACGCATCAAACTTTAGCTCAACAAGTGCACCAAACCATGGCGGTTTTTGAAAAGACCTTATATGCACTAAAGGATGGTGGTTTGGCACCTACCACTTTGGATGTCAACGGGAAACAACGCAGGTGCCCAAAGGCGGAAGATCCGGCCTTTTCGCAACTGGAAAAGGTTAGTAGTATTTGGCGTATTTTTAAAGAAAAAGTGGAAGGTGTCCTAAACAATACTGCTGATAGTGAAGAAAATTTGAACTGGGTGTTAAAAAACAATTTAACCTTATTGTCAGAAATGAACCAGGCCGTGGTCATGATGCAAAAACAATCGGAGGGGCGTGTATCTACGTTGCTCATCATACAGATCGTTGGGCTGATTATTGCGATTCTATTTACTTCATTTGCACTGCGTACAACGGTAACCATTATACGCAGGCTGTCTGTTGTTTCCGAAGTTTCAGAAAGACTGGAGAAAGGTGATTTTTCGGTCCAGGTAAACGCAATAGATAACAACGAATTAGGGGAAATTCTTAGAAAATTCAACAAAATGGTACAACAATTTTCAGAAATGATTCATAGTATCAAAGAACGCACCGGTGCCTTAAATAGAGCATCGGTTGAGCTTACTTCTTTATCCGGAAATTTATTGGGAAACGCCCAGATGTTGCACGAAAAAGCGGGGTCTGTGGCCGCTGCCAGTGAAGAATTAAGCGTCAACATGAGTTCGGTTTCCGCGGCCGTAAAGCAGACCAGCGGAAATATTAACGTGATCTCCACTTCTACCACGGAATTAAATTCCACTGTTACGGAAATTGCGCAGAATACCGAAAACGCCCGTGTGGTCACACGAAATGCCGTAACCAGGGTTTCGCAGGCATCGGAAAAAGTCGGACAACTGGATGCCTCTGCCGATGAAATCGGCCATGTCATTGAAACCATTGAGGAAATCGCCGAGCAGACTAAATTACTGGCTTTGAATGCCACCATCGAAGCAGCCAGAGCTGGAGAAGCAGGCAAAGGATTTGCCGTAGTGGCGAATGAAGTCAAAGAATTGGCCTCGCAAACTAACAATGCAACGGAAGATATTCGGCAGAAAATTGAGGCCATGCAAATTTCAGCAAAACAAACCATAGAAGAAATCAACAATATCACTCGGGTTATCGAAAATGTGGATGAAATTGTCAACACGATTGCTTCTGCGGTAGAGGAGCAATCCATCACAACCAGAGAAATCGCCGATAACGTGAATCAGACTACCCGGGCAACCGAGGACATGGCGACTAATGTGTCACAAGCAGCGGAAGTGTCTGCTATGATCGCCCAGGAGGTGGCCTCTGTTAATGAAGCAAGCGAACAGCTAAATCAGGCAAGTCTTAGCCTGGATCAAAGCGCAAAGTCTCTTCAGGAAATCGGCAATGAAATTGCACAAATGATGGATCAATTTAAAATTATTAACCGAACCTAACAGGAAGGCATAATGGCTTTACAGAATCTGCGAATCCTTATTGTGGATGATACGGCGCTCTATCGAAAAATTTTGCGGGATGTACTGGAATCGATGCCTGGAACAGAGGTAGTCGCTACTGCTCCCAATGGAAAAATTGCCTTAACTAAGATCGACCAGTTTGAACCAGATTTGGTTACTCTGGATGTTGAAATGCCGGAAATGGACGGTCTGGAGACTTTAAGGAATTTGAAATCAAAACCGTCCAAACCGGCTATAATTATGGTCAGTTCTTTAACCCAGCGCGATGCCGAAGTGACCCTGCAAGCACTGCAGCTGGGAGCATTTGATTTTATCGCGAAACCTTCCGGTGGGAGCATCGTCCAAAATGTCAATGCACTTAAAGATCAATTTACTCCTAAAATTGAGACTTTGCGTAAGCGACTGCGCCCCGTAGGAATCCACAAACAAGTACCACAGATTTCTGGTACAAAGCCGTCCATTCCGATAAAAGAAACAATTTCTGCCCCCAGAATTCCAATTCACAAACCGCAAGTGGTTGCACTTGGTATTTCTACTGGAGGACCTAAAGCGTTGGCTGAAATTATTCCTCAGTTACCGGGCGACTTCCCAATCCCGATGGTGCTCGTACAGCATATGCCACCCGTCTTTACCAAAGCACTGGCAGATTCATTAAATCGTAAAAGCGCTGTCACGGTTGTGGAAGGAGAAAACGGGATGCCTTTGCAGCCGGGTCATGTTTACATCGCACCAGGCGGTAAACAGATGAAAATAGTGGCAAACGGCCAAACTAATGTGATTAAAATAACGGATGATCCGCCGGAAAACCATTGCAAACCATCGGTCGATTATCTATTCCGTTCGGTAAACGCCATTTATGGTGCTAAAACTTTGGCTGTGATTATGACCGGTATGGGACGGGATGGAACACAAAGTCTGCACCAGATGAAACAAAGCGGAGCTTATGTCATCGCCCAGAACGAAGCGACCAGTGTGGTATTTGGCATGCCGATGGAAGCGATTAAAGCGGGCGTTGTAGATGAGATTTTGCCTCTGGATCAGATTGCAGGTAAAATAATAAAACTGGCCAGAGGTTTTTAACCCGTAAGCGCCCTAAGGAACGGAAATACAAATGCTTAAAATAAAACCGGAAGAATTAACAAAAATTGCCGAATATGTCAAAGAATTAACCGGAATTGTTCTGGATCAATCCAAAGCTTATTTAATTGAAAGCCGGTTGGGGCCTATTGCGGAGGAATTAGGCTGTACAAACTATCTTGAATTATACGATAAAGCGCGCCGGGACATAAGCAGGCGCATTCAAAATCGGATTATAGACGCGATTACCACGAACGAAACCTTCTTTTTTCGGGACAACTCGCCATTTGAGTTATTGCGGTATAAAGTATTACCGGACACCTTTGACCGCTTGGAAGAGTCTGGGCGTAACGATCTGAAAATCTGGAGTGCAGCCTGCTCAACAGGGCAGGAGGTTTACAGCATCGCTATTATTTTAAGAGAACTGTTAGGTAGCGAGCTTTCGCGTTGGCGGATTAAACTGCTTGGTACGGATATCTCAGATGCTGCCGTGGCTCAGGCCAGTTACGGGCGATATAACCGTACCGAAATCAGCAGGGGATTAACACCGGCACAATTACAAAAATATTTTCATGAGGATGGTAATTACTGGCGGATCAGAGATGAAATAAGAGCCATGGCCGTTTTCCAACGCCAAAACTTATTACACCCTTTTATTGGGATGCCGAAATTTGATATTATCCTGTGTCGGAATGTGGCTATTTATTTCAGTCCTGATAATCGAAAAGTGTTGTTTAATCGAATCGCAGATCAATTAGTAGCCGGCGGCATTCTTATTATTGGCGCATCCGAATCCCTTTTAGGAATCACCGACCGGTTTGAGCGTAAAAATTACTTGCGGTCCGTGTTTTACCAGTTAAAAGCGTAAACCTAAAAAAAACTTCTTTGGGAAACCGGATCAATTATCTTTGTTTAATCTGAACTTTTTAAAGTCGAGGTTTTTAATGACCAGCGAAAAAAGAAAAAGAAAACGTGTTCCTTTTATAATTGAAACTTTATTTGTCTCCGAAGAAGGGGAAGTCATTCGTCCCTTGGTTCACGATATCAGTATGAACGGTATGTTCCTCCAAACGGATAAGACCATTGAAATTGGTACAAATGGTAATATTCAACTTAGATTAAAATGTGGCGATCATGAAAAGAAAGTGTATGTCCGCTGTCGGGTAGTCCGGTGT
>CAZJNP010000154.1:0-6802 GCA_964547355.1 uncultured Calditrichaceae bacterium | reverse complement strand
AAGTTTGATAATATTAGTTACAACTTTTGTGCCACGATGTAAGTGCAATAAAAACTATAAGATAAAAGAAAAAAGCGCTATATCGTTGAAATACAATAGGTTGGGGGGATAAAATCAGACAAGATTGTAATTTCTACAATTTTTATTAAGAGTGCGGTTGTAAAATATGCAATTATTCTTTTAAACGATTCATCAACGTTCGGTAGTTTATCTTCAAAAATTCGCAGGCGGCCTTTTTATTTTTTCCGGTATGTTCATAAACCATTTTTACATAGAGCCGTGTCATATCTTCCAGGGTTAGCTTACTGGCCAGGGCGTTTTGCAAAAACAGATTCTCCTGCTCCTGAAGCTCCTCAGGCACGTCTTTTAAGCTGAGGCTCTTTTGATTCAGCACCAGCATGCGTATGAGGGTATTTTCCAGTTGTCGGATATTCCCCTTCCATTCCAGCCGGGAAAGGTAGGCAATTAAAGCCGGTTCAAAGCGCGGCAGGGGGATGTTGTTCTCTTTGCAGTATTTTCTGGCGAAAAAATCAATCAGTGCCGGGATGTCGTCCGGACGTTCCCGCAAAGGTGGGATATGGATGGGAATGACGTTCAGACGGTAGTAAAGGTCTTCCCGGAATCTCCGTTTTAACACTTCTTCGGTGAGGTCACGATTGGTGGCGGTAATCAGTCGAAAATCCGCCACCAGCTCTTTGGTTCCTCCCAGGCGATAAAAACGTTTTTCCTGCAATACCCGCAGAAGTTTTGCCTGGATGGACAGCGGAAGTTCACCAATTTCGTCCAGGAAAAGCGTACCGCCCTGAACCAATTCGAGCTGTCCTTTTTTGAGTTCATGCGCGCCGGTGTAAGCGCCCTTTTCATGTCCGAATAGCTCGTTTTCCAGCAGATTTTCCGGCAACGCCGCAGAGTTAATGGCAATAAAGGGCTTTTTGCAAAGCTTGCTGCGATTGTGGATGTGCCGGGCGATGATTTCTTTGCCCACGCCCGATTCTCCGGTTAGTAAGACCGGTTCGGTGGTGTTGCGAATCTGTTCAACCAGGCGCAGAATATTCTGCATCTGCTTGCTGACAGCCACCAGCCCTTCAAAATGCAATGCGCTGGTTAGTTTTTTTCGTAGGTTGCGGTTTTCCCTTTCCAGAGATTGCATGCGCACGGCGCGTTTTACGGAAAGCGGTAATTCATCTTTGATATTTTCGGATTTAAAGAAATAGGAAGAGGCTCCCCTCTTCTGGGCTTCCAGCGCATTTTGATGATCCTGTGAGGAGGTGATGACGATGACCTGAGCGTCGGTGCCCTGGCTAATAATAAAGTCCAGCGTTTCCAATCCCTGTTCTATTTTGGGCAGACCAAGGTCGAGCAGCACGATATCCGGCAAAAATCGGACAAAAGCCTGCTTGGCCTTTTCCATGTCGCTTGCGAACTCGAACCGGTAAGTATCACCAAGCCATTTGCGGAAACTCTGCTGCCAAATGACGTTGTCTTCGATGATTAATATTTTATGCTTTTCCATAATTATGCTTCTTTTAATGGCAGATAAACGACGGCTTCTGTTCCGGCGCCGTATTCCGAATAAAGTTCCAGATGTCCGTGATGTGCTTCAATGATTTTTTTTGCTAAAGACAGCCCCAAACCGGTGTGCCCCTTCGTTTTACGCGTGGTAAAAAACGGTTCAGCTACAAACTCCAGAAAATCCGGATTAATTCCGGGACCGTTGTCTTTGATCGAAAGTTTAAGCCAACGGCCAGGAAAGATAGGCGAACGGCCGGAATCCAAAGAAACGTCAATTCGGATGTTGTGCGTTTTGTGTTTAACGGCGCTTAAGGCGTTTAGAATCAGCTCATTAAAGGCACGGGCGAACAGCTCGGCATCTACTTCAATATCGGACACTTGTTCGGAAATTGTTAGCGTAAAATGCTCCGCATTCAGATCGATCATTTTCAGGGAATGATCAATCAGGCTTCGCACCGGTAGTGATACCGCCAAGATGTCCAACGGACGGATATAAAGGAGCAACCTATCCTGTACCTTTTTTTGGTAAATCAACCGGGTTTCAAGTTCCTCGTTTTTTTCGGTTTTAGGTGTTAATTCTATTAACGAATTAATATCGTGCAGCAACTGGGAAATCAAGTTCGCCCATTCAACGGAGAGATTTTCCTGCTGAAAGCGTTCGGCTTGTAAATATCCGTAATCAAGCTGGCGCCAGGTTTGCAGATAGTCGATGCTTTTTTTATCCGGAGTGTCCGTAAAGACGAATCCATAAAAAAGAATGTGAGCATTATTTTGGTCGGGAAGACCAAAATAATTTAAAAAATGCCCGGTCGCTGCGATGGGCAGCGCAAAATTCAGTTTTAGATTTGTTTTGAGAATTTCTTCCAGCCATCGGGAACGGTCGAACGAGTTTAGGGCCAGTTCAAAGGAAAAAGGGCGGGGATGAAAGCGGTGGACAACCAAAGCCCTTAAAGGGCGATCCTGGCCGGATAAAAATTCAAACACCTTATGCGCCAATTCCTTTCGGGTAGCCGCTTCCTTAATATAGCTGAAAAATTCCATTATTCTTCCTTTTTAGCTTCTTCCCAGAATTGATCCATTTCCTGAAGAGAAGCCTGTTTCATTTTGTCCGGATTATTATTGTACTTTGCTTCAACATACCGGAAGCGCCGAATGAATTTTTCATTCGTGCGACGCAGGGCGTCTTCGGCGTTAAGCTGTAAAAATCGGCCGATATTAACCAGGCTAAACAGCAAATCCCCAAATTCTTCTTCAATACCATCCTGCCGGCCGTTTTCGATTTCGGTTTTCAACTCCCCCCATTCTTCTTCAAATTTGTCCATAACGGGCCTGAGCGCATTCCAGTCAAATCCCACGGTGGCGGCTTTTTCCTGCAGCCGCTGGGACTGAAGCAAAGCAGGAGCGAATTTGGGAACCCCGTTTAACAGCGAAGGACGATTTTCATTCTTTAACTTGCTGTGCTCCCAATTGTTTTGCACTTCCGTGGCGTCGCGCACCTGACCCTTCGCAAAAACGTGCGGATGCCGGTTGATCAGTTTTTTACTGATCGCCTGCACCACGTCGTCAAAATTGAACCGCCCATGCTCAGAGGCAATCTCGCTGTGGAAGACAATTTGTAAAAGAAGGTCGCCTAATTCGGACCCCAATTCTTCCCATTGCTCCTGATCAATGGCTTCCAGAACTTCATAGGTTTCTTCCAGCAAGTACTGTTTAAGCGAATGGTGCGTTTGTTTGGCGTCCCAGGGACACTCAGAACGCAGATAATGCATGATATTAAGCAAATCGTCTATTTTGTAACTTTCTTTATTTAATATTTCAGACTTTGCCGCTATTTTTTGAGGGTCTTCTTTCAAAATATTTCCTCTCATTACTCGATTTTACTTGTTACCCAGTATTTTTTGCTATGGTTTTAAATATGGTTTTTCCTGCGTTGGCCATGTTTTCACCGAGTTTATTAAAAGAGCATTTAGCGTTCCTTTGTTTTAGCAAAAAAAGCATAAAACAGTTCAATTACACTCAGTAGCAAAGATAAAGCGTAGGTTAATCTGACAGCACAGGATCCACAGGTAAATGATGTTTTTTATCCGATAACATTTAGATGCAAAACGCCTTAAAATTCAGTATATTTCTAATTCGCTCAATTAACTAAACCGGTGAAAACAAAAGATTAAAAACAAATTAAAAAAATTTAATGCCAAGATAAAATTAAAAGTTCCTACAATGGGCGTATATTTTAATCCATTGCATATATTCGGCTCTTTTAATTTTGGATGATTGAAGAATTGAGTTTAACGTCGTGGAGAGATTGCATGGGTAAGGAAATTCCTAAACATTATGATCCTAAAAAGGTTGAAAAGAAATGGTACGATCTCTGGGTGGAGCGGAAATACTTCCACGCCCGGGTGAATAAAGATAAAACGCCCTACACGATTGTAATTCCCCCGCCAAACGTGACCGCCCAGTTGCACATGGGGCACGCGTTTAACAATACCATTCAGGATATTTTGATCCGTTATCACAAGAAAAAAGGTTACGAAACGCTGTGGCTACCGGGCACCGATCATGCCGGCATCGCTACGCAAAGTGTGGTGGAGCGCGAATTGGCCAAAGAAGGAAAAACGCGTCACGATCTGGGCCGGGAAAAGTTTGTCGAACGCGTTTGGGAGTGGAAACACAAATACGGTTCGCGCATAATTGAGCAGCTCAAACACTTGGGCTGCGCCCTGGATTGGGACCGGGAGCGCTTTACCATGGACGAGGGCCTGTCCAACGCGGTGCAGGAAGTGTTCGTGCGGTTGTACGAAAAAGGTTTGATTTACAAAGGGCTGCGCATCGTTAACTGGGATCCCGCCTCAGCCACGGCTTTAGCCGACGAAGAAGTGGACCACAAGGAAGTTCAGGGGAATTTGTACTATATCCGCTATAAACTGGTCGATTCGGATGATTACATCGTGGTGGCCACCACCCGGCCGGAGACGCTGCTGGGCGATACCGGCGTGGCCGTCGCGCCAGATGATGAAGAAAAGAAAAAATATCTGGGTAAAAAAGTCATCATTCCTTTTGTCAACCGTGAGGTGGAAATCTTCGCCGACGAACATGTGGACAAAGCCTTCGGTACGGGCTTTGTTAAGGTCACGCCGGCGCATGATCCCAACGACTTCGAAATCGGGCAGCGCCACCAGTTGCCCAATGTGATCATACTGGATAAAGACGGACGCGTCCTGCCGGTGTGTCAGACTTTTTCCGGCGAGGAATACAAAGACGAATTGCCGATCCCGGATTTTTTAGCCGGGCAGGATCGCTTTGAGGCCAGAAAAAAAATTGTGGCCGAACTGGAAAAAATGGGGCAGTTGGAAAAAGTGGAAAAACACCTTCATGCCGTCGGCCACAGTTACCGCTCCAAAGTGCCCATCGAACCGTACCTGTCTGTGCAGTGGTTCGTTAAAATGAAACCCCTGGCAGAAAAGGCCCTGAAAGTGGTGCAGGAAGGAAAAATCAAATTTCACCCTCAGGGGCGGTTCGAAAAGACGTACGAGCACTGGATGACCAATATCCGCGATTGGTGTATTTCCAGACAATTGTGGTGGGGGCATCGCATTCCGGCCTGGTACAACAGTAAAGGCGAAGTAATCGTATCAAAAGAAGATCCCTCCACGCCCGAAGAGAAATGGGAACAGGATCCGGACGTTCTGGACACCTGGTTTTCGTCTCAATTGTGGCCTTTTTCCACGCTGGGGTGGCCGGAACAAACCGAAGAGCTGAAATATTTTTATCCCACTGATACCCTGGTTACCGGTCCGGACATTATCTTTTTCTGGGTGGCTCGAATGGTGATGGCCGGCCTGGAATTTATGGGCGAGATTCCGTTTAAGCATGTGTATTTTAACGGTATTGTCCGGGACGAGCAGGGACGTAAAATGAGCAAATCACTGGGTAACGGCATCGATCCAACGGAAATGATCGAAGAGTACAGCGCCGACGCCGTGCGTTTTACCCTTATCATGCTCAGCTCGGAAGGGCAGGATATTAATTTAGGTCCCAAAAGTTTTGAGATGGGACGTAATTTTTCAAATAAAATCTGGAACGCCTTTCGCTTTTTAAACATGAATTTGGAAGAGCGGCCGGAAACGGACATTACACCCTACCAGAAATACTGGACACTGGAAGACCGCTGGATTTTGAGCCGTTTGCACCGTACTATCAAAGAGACCTCACGAGCAATCGAAAAATTTCGCGTTAGCGATTCCATTGAGGTGATTTACCATTTCTTCTGGCACGATTACTGTGACTGGTACCTGGAGATGATTAAAAAACGGTTGTATCGGCCGGAGAGACTGGAAGAGCGAAAAACGGCATTGGCCGTGGCTGCCTATGTGATGAAACACAGCATGGCCCTATTACATCCCTTTATGCCGTTTATCACGGAAGAAATCTGGCAGACATTCAAATCCGACGGGGAAGAAAGCGTGGTTACCGCGCCCTGGCCGGCGTTTGATCAAAACATGGTGGATGCGGAAACCGAACAGCAAATGGAGCTCCTTCAGGAGGTTATCAGCGGATTGCGCAATCTGCGTTCCGAAATGAACGTGCCCCCGGCCAACACCATGTCCCTTTATGTCAGCGCGGAACCGGAACAGCTCGATTTGATCCAGTCGGCGGCTGAACACTTTTCCGCTTTGGCTAAAGTAAGCGAGATCCGTCCGGTGGAAGACGGATTTGTTTCGGAAAACGCCGGGACCGTTGTGGTGCGGAATATGGAATTCTTTGTGCCGTTGGCGGATTTAATCGATATTGAAAAAGAAAAAGCGCGCCTGAAGAAAGAGCTGGAGCGGTTGGAAGGATTGAAAAAAGCCACGGAGGCGAAACTTGAGAATCCCAATTTCGTTCAAAAAGCACCGGCTTCCGTGGTGGAAGCGGAACGGAATAAGCTGGAGCAAATCAAAATCAACTTACAGAAAGTGAGCCAGAATTATGAAAGGCTTTCATAAAATATTCATTGGATTGCTGTTGGCAGGCAGCGTGGTAAGCGCACAGGACAAAATTTCGGTGACCATCAGCAATTCAGATATTGCGCTGGTTAGGGAAGAAAGGGTTTTAACGGTTAAGAAAGGAATCCAGACACTGAACCTGCGCGACGTGCCCAGCGGCATTCAACCCACAACCGTACTTGTGGAAAGCAAAAACAACGCCTTCCGGGTTTTAGAGCAGAACTATGAATACGATTTGATCAATGTGCAAAAAGTATTGGATAAATTCATCGACCGGCAAATCACCCTTTTCCATCCCGACC
>CAZJNP010000153.1:0-6839 GCA_964547355.1 uncultured Calditrichaceae bacterium | reverse complement strand
GTATTGCAATCGTACCGGTCGGAATTTTATAATTTGTTTATTGCAAACGAGCATTTTATGAATTTTCGAATTAATATTGGCTACAATATTTACAAAAGAAAAGAATGGCGCCACGTTCCGACCAAACGTCTGGCTCGCGATATCAGTAATCAGGGGCCATATTTATCCGTAAAATACCTGCCCTCGCAGCGATTGATTTTTTCCGCCTCTCTCTCTCTTTCTTATCTGGAAGACAGCTCCGGACAGACCACATCCTATTCCACCGGATATCTGCGTTTGCAGTATAGAATTTAATACTGTTTCCTAATTCCTGTTTTTTTTCTGCATCTGTCTCCGGAGAGATCTTATTTTTTAACCTTCGATCGTACCCGTTTTTTCTATTGAAACCTATTCCCTGCTAAAGTATATTGCACCCTGATTCAATATGGAGAGAAACAATGGGTTTTAAGTTCATAAAGATATTTTTTTCGGTTACCGTTTTTCTGTTATTTCAAGCCTTAGCAGCTCAGGAGTTGTATCCGGATTTTAAGATTATTCAGCAGAACGATCAATTCATGATTATCGAATGGCAGCCGGGACAGTTGCAGCTAAAAGAACTGAGCAGCGGAAACGATGTTTTTACTCTGCCGCTTTCCTCGTTTGGCGATACGGACGGTCGCCCGGGCGAACCTGCAGTGCTGTGGCGGAAACTCACCCTCGGAATCCCGGAAGACGGGTCTTTACAGGTTCAAATTCTGCAAACGGAAAAAAGCATGTTAACCGCCAAAACATTGGCTCCCATACCTGAGGTGGGTAAAGATGCACATGGCATTAGTGTGGAGATTTACAACCCCAATCCCGAAATTTACAGCAGCAACCGGTGGTTACCGGAACAGTTACTTCGCGTTCTGCCGCCTTCCAGGTTTAGGGATATGCCCGTGCAGTCGCTGTTGATCTCGGCAGTGCAATTCAATCCTGAAACAGAAACCTTGATTCTATATTCAAAAATTCGCTTTCGGGTAAACTTCATCGGAAACACCAATATTAAACGCTCTTTCCGAATGCGTGGTAAATTGGATCGGCTGTATTCAAAAATGGTGTTAAATTTTGAACAGGCAAAGCAATGGCTGGTGCCCCGACCAACCCGATTGGCCAAATCCGCCTTTTTGCCCCATGGCACCTGGTATCGTATTGCTGTGCATGAGGATGGCTGGTATAAAATTACGCCCTCAACTCTGGAACTGGCCGGAATCGATACCAAAAATCTAAGTACCTCTGCACTACAAATGTTTAATAATGGCGGGCACGAATTAAGCGTAAATGTAAACGCGACCAATTATAATCCACCCTTTACCCAGGAAATTCCTTTTTTGCTTTTTGATCTGAATGATAACCAGCTATTTGACGGTAACGACTATCTTCTTTTTTACGGAAAGCACGTCAACGGCTGGTTTTATAATCCAACCACTAAAGACTTCAGCTACCAGATGCATACCTATGCCACCGAAAATTACTACTGGCTGACCGTCTCCGGAAACAACGGCTTGCGCCTGTCCGAAGAACCGCTATCGGTACAATCCAATCCAAGCACGGCCACCTACTTTATCGACCGCTTCCATTTTGAAGAAGATCAATACAACATTTTAGCATCGGGACCGGACTGGTACGGACACCGTTTTTACGGATTATCGGGCGCTTACACGGTGACGTTCAACCTGCCGTTTTCCAATATTCCCGGTGGAACAGCGGCCTTCGCCATTCAACTGAAAGGCGGATATGGTTCAAAGTACTCGGAAAAGGAATATTATACCTATAAATTCTCCGTATCTCTCAACAATCAAAGAATTCTGTCCAACAAATCATTTGCAAGATCTACGTTGGAAGAATATACAATAAATACGCTGGATCCCTCCTTACTAAAAAATGGTGAAAATCAAGTACTCATCCAATATCAGGGCGAACAAGAGGAATGCTTCGCCTTTTTAGATTGGTTTGAATTGTATTTCCCCAGAAGTTTTGCGGCCAGCAACAATCAATTGTCGTTTTACTCCATAGATAATGCCCAGCCCATGCGTTACAGCGTAACGAACCTGGCTCAGTCCAACGATTATTACGTTTTCGATGTTACGGATCCGATCAATCCGGTTGTGCTATTGGCGAATCAAACACCGCAAAGTGGTACATTAACGTTTGATTTACCCGCGTCCGATCATTCCCGGCACATTTGGGTCACTTCCCTTTCCTCTCCGACTATTACAACCGTGGCTGCGCTGGAACCTTTTGAACGGAAAAATGATTTACTGGCCACTTCAAATCAGGCGGATTATCTCATCATCACGCATCAAACGTTTCTCCCTTATGCAGAACAAATTGCCGCTCTTCGGCCGCATCTCAAATCTAAGGTCGTAACCGTAAGAGACATTTACATGGATTTTAACAGCGGTGTGCCGGATCCTACCGCTATTCGGAATTTTATTCGTTATGCTTACAATCAATGGCAGGATCCCTCGCCTTCCTATGTGCTGCTATACGGCGACGCCCATTACGACTACCGCCACATCATTCTATCGGATACCATTCGCGTACCAACTATGGAGATTTACGATCAAAGCGAAGTGGATAGCCGGGCGACAGATAATTATTTTGTGGATTTGAATTACAGCAGTAATCATAGATTTTCCGCTATTTCACCCGACCTGGCCATTGGCCGCATTCCCATCGAGAGCACTTTGGATGCTGAACGCTATTACAAAAAAATAACTTCTTATGAACAGAATGCCGAGCACGACGGATGGCAGACGGTTCTGACCTTTGTAGCGGATGATAACATACGGCCGGGCGTAACCAATGAATGGATGCATCAGGATCAAACGGAAGAAATGGCCGTCCTACCGAATCTGCAAAAATTCAATAAACGCAAAGTTTATCTTTCCATGTATCCATCCCAACCCGGCGGTTTTGGCACGGTGAAACCGGAAGCAAATAAAGATCTGATCGATTACCTGAACCAGGGAACGCTGATTGTCAACTACGTGGGCCACGGCTCTCCTACTCAGTGGGCGCACGAGGAAGTGTTTGTAATGGATCGCGATCTGAAGCGGATTATTAACCCGGGCAAGCTTCCTTTCCTGATCGCCGCCACCTGCGACTTCGGCAAGTTCGACGATCCGCACGAACCCTGTTTTACCGAAGCTCTGATCTGGGAAGAAGACTACGGCATCATCGGTGCTTTGGCCTCAAGCCGTTTGGTTCTTTCCTATTTAAACGCCAGGTTCAACAAAGATTTTTATATCGCCCTTTTTCCTAAAAACGGTTCTTCCCTTTCACTGGGCGAGGCTAAACTTTTAGCCACACAACCCGGAGTAAACGATCAAAAGTTTTTTCTATTGGCCGACCCCACCATGCATTTGGCAGATCCGCAGGAAGAAATTCAAATCCTCTCGATCAAACCGGACACGCTCAAGGCATTGAGCGAGGTGGAGGTTACCGGTCAGGTAATGGTTCAGGGTCAACCGGGAACCGATTTTGATGGTAGCGCCATGGTCATCGTAAATGACGCCAGTTATGATTCTGTTTCCACCGGAGGGAAATTCCATCTTATTACACTCCCCGGGCCTGTTATTTTTAAAGGTCAGGTCAGCGTAAAAGATGGCTTGTTTACCGGCAAATTCATTGTACCAAAATCCATCCGTTATGTTAATAAGAAAACCGGCAGAATTACCCTGTACGCCTGGAATGACAATACCGGTACAACCGCTTTGGGATTCAACAACAAGTTACTGCTAACCGGTTCCGTCTCCAACATCGACGATCGTCAAGGGCCGGAGATCGATCTATTTTTCGAGGGGCAGGAGAATTTTACCAATGGGGATATTGTTGGGGAAAATCCCATTCTTAAAGCGACCCTCAGCGATGATCACGGCATCAATATTACCGGTGAAGCCGGACATGGAATCCGCTTGACCATAGACGATCTTCCGCCAAGCGATATTTCCGGTTTTTTCACTTATAATGAAAACAGCTACACTACCGGAAGCATCACTTATCCGATCGAAGGATTGGAAAGCGGCAGCCATATACTTAAGATTATCGCCTTTGATAATCTGAACAATCCCAACGAACAAGAAACAACCATGCAGGTGATCTCGGAACAGGGATTAGCCATTGAGGAAGTGGTCAATTATCCCAATCCGTTTACCTCCTCCACCGCGTTTACTTTTCAGACAAACCGGGACGGCGCCGACGTTACCATTAAAATTTATACTCTTTCCGGCCGTTTGATTCAGGAACTATACGGAACAACCGTGAAAGGATATAATCAGTCCATAACCTGGGACGGAACAGACCGCGACGGAGATCAGGTAGCAAACGGTGTATATTTGTATAAGATTATAATTAAAGATTCGGATGGTAAAGCGGAAAAAATTGATAAACTGGTTATCCTCAGGTAGAGGTGCCGGTGTTTGAATGATGACGCGAATTAAATACCTTCAAAAAAATTGAGGCGAATCGTATTTTAATGGACAGGTAAGATTCAGATCATATAGCGATCGTTCAAAGAAGGAATTAAGACATCGGCCGTTGATCAGGCCGCTATTAATTTGTAAGCCATAATAAACAAAGCCACAATCAAAACCGCTTTTACCAAACCTTCACCTGTTCGCACGGAGATGCGGGCGGCAAACCATCCACCAGCTGCGTTCCCGACCGCCAAAAACAGCCCGTACACCCAATTTACCTTTCCGCTTATAGCAAATATAAATAATGCGGGAATCATATAAACCAACACGATAAAAACCTTATGCGTATTCACCTGAATCAGGTTAAATCTGCCCAGATGGAACAGTGCGGCCATCAAAAGGAAACCCACTCCGGCCTGAATAAATCCACCATAAAACCCGATACCAAAGAGAGATAAATACAACCAGAAACTGGCAGGTTTTGTTTGTCCGCCTTGTTCAGATGGTCGTGGAAGTAAAAGGCTGACAATGACCAGAATGATCACCAAACTCAGAATATGACGAAACAGCTCATCGCTAATCCTGACCGCGACCAATGCGCCGATAACCACACCGGGTAAGGTCATGAATGAAAATTTCAGACTTTGCTTAAAATAGCTCTCTTTTTCCTGATGAAACCCCAGAACGGCAAAGACATTCTGAATAAGAATTGCAATGCGATTGGTTCCGTTGGCCATGCTACCTTCCAAACCCAGGAAAATCAAAGCCGGCAAAGTAAGAGTTGAACCGCCGCCTGCCATCACATTAACAAACCCGGCCACCACACCGATACCGGTAAGTAACAATAATTTAAAGATTTCGCCTTCTATCATGTTTTTTATTACCTGGTATTATTTAACAGGATAAACAGGATCGTAAACATTTTGTTTAAGGGTTAATGTTTTTATTCTAATTACAATCGTTAGTTCTGTTCATCCCGTGGATTTTATCTAAACGATCTGCCAGGTACTGTTTTTTACCTACCCTCCTGGCTCGTTTTTTATATCACAGAATATAGGACTTATATCGAATTGAAAACAAATCTTTAACCCTTTTTCTTTAGTTATTATCAGGTACTCCTGCTATGCGAACGGGGCGAGGACAAAACGAAAAAAACAATTGAAATTTGGTCAGTCCGGTCTATTAAAATTGTTTATTATTGCCCCTTTGGTTATATTTATAAGGCAGATTAATCCAGTCATGAGTGATTAAAAGAGCGGTTAAATGGGATTGAATTTTAATTTCGTAAACGATTTGTTTTTTCAACAAGATTTACCCAATCATCTGGTTTGTGTTTTCGATCGGGGCAATCAGCTGCTTTACCATAACCGGGCATTGGGAAACTATTTTCGATACAAGGCCATTTCTTTTGACGGACTTCTCAATCAGCTTAGGTCTTTATTACCCAGCTATTTTGCCCCTTCCTATTTTAGCAATCCGGAATACTGTGCAGAAACAATTCAATGGGAACGATCTCAAACGCGTTTAATTATGTTTCCGCTTTCCCGTGATACATTCGCTTTGCGGTTAGTACCAGATAATGGCTTTCCCGATTATTCGCAGTTAATGCGATTCTTTCTTCATAACATGCGCACGCCTTTGTCCACTGCGGTGATGGCGCTGAACAACATGAAATTTTTTTTACAAAATCATTCTTCAAGTAGTGAAACCGATTTTTCTGAATTTATTGATACTGCGGATGAGGCCTTAAAGGAAGCGCTCTTTCCTTTGGATACCGTCCATACATTGATCCGTAACCGCGGCGCTCAAATGCAAAATGCAAACCTTCCTCTTTTAATTGAAGACCTGTTTTCTACTCTCTGGATGCGTTGTCAAGTCTCTATAAATTCCTCGCCGGAAATCCGAACGATCTCAATGGATGAACAGGTACTATCTCTTGCCTTGAGGCTGCTTTTTTATTTTCTCGAAAAAATCTGCCAACCGGATGATCATCTCCGGATTAACCTGAATGAATCCAATTCCGGACTACGTCTTGAGTTTTTATTGCAAAATGAAATGGAATCTGCCCCGTTTTTTTTTATCGATTATTACAGTCTGCCGGATCATCAGAAATATCTACTCGCAGGATGTGAATTACTATTGTATCAATATGATGCACATATGCGAGGGTTTATTAATGTACAGGATAGAAAGCTACATTTAATCATTCATTATAGTTCAGAGGTACAAAAGAAAAATGAATAAGATACTTTTAATCGATGATCATAAAGCATTTTGTAAACATGTTCAAAAAACACTTTCGCTTCACGATCTACAACTGGAATTTACCACGGACGTTCATCAGGGATTAGAAATGGCCTTGTCCGAGAAATTGGGCCCCTTTTTGTTGGGGGTAAGTTT
>CAZJNP010000152.1:0-6874 GCA_964547355.1 uncultured Calditrichaceae bacterium | reverse complement strand
CCGTATTTACTGTTTGTTTCCGGCATCACCGGTCTAACCGGTATATCCTTTTGTGGAACGATTTCCCCGTTAAAATTGACGGTGTTATTTTTAGTTTTTTTCTTCTCTTACGGATTTGGACAGGCTTTAACGGATTGCTTTCAAATCGATACGGATACACTTTCATCCCCTTATCGTCCCTTAACGCGCGGCTACATCCGGAGACGAGACGTCCTGATCGTCAGCTTAACCGGTTTGCTGCTAAGCGGTTTAATCCTGGCGCGCGCCTCCCTGATTACCTTACCCTTTTCCTTGTTGGCCGTTATCGGTTTGGCCACCTACACCTTTTTTAAGAAGCGCTGGTGGGCGGGTCCTTTTTACAATGCCTGGATCGTGGCACTGTTGTGCCTAATTGCCTATACGGCTGCCCAAGGGCGCTGGAGCGGTTCGGTCATCTGCGGCAAGCCCTTTTTGTTCACCCTATCGGCGGTCTTTTTTGCCTACGCCAATTTTGTGCTGAGCGGGTATTTCAAAGATATCGAAGCCGACAGGAAAACGGGCTACAATACCTTGCCGGTAGTTTACGGGCGTCGAATTTCCGCCTGGATAAGCGACGGCTTTGCTTTAGTGAGTATAACAGCCACCGGTATCGTTCTTTATTTAGGGTTGAATAAAAACGGGCATCTGGTTGTGGAAGTCGCTCCTATGATATTTGCTTTATTGGGAATGGTATTTTCCGTTGTGGCGCAAGTCCGTCTGCATAGAGTAAAAACGGACGCTCAGGCCCATCGGGCCATCGAGCCGGTGGTGCATACCTTTTTGCTGCAAATGTTGGCCATTACCGCCGTGCAAAAACCATCCTGGGTTGCGGGATTGATCTGTTTTTATCTGGGTTTTGTGCTTACCATGAAATTCCGCCCCATGAAAGAACAAATATGAATCAGGATAAAGCCATGGTCATTTTTATCAATCCCAGAGCCAGCGGCGCAAAATCGCTAAAAAAATGGGCAAGAATCAAACCGGTGCTGAACCACCAATTGACAAAGGCCAAAGTGATGATCTTAAACGCTCCGGGGAGCATTGCGCATCATATTATCAGGGAATGGAACAATGGCGAAACAGAGTTCGTCGCCGCCGGTGGCGACGGTACGGTAAATCTGATTTTGCAACAGTTGATTGAACAGATTCCGACTTCGCAAAGAACGCGGATAAAATTAGGCGCCATCGGGCTTGGCTCCAGCAATGATTTTCACAAACCGATCAAGGACCAAAACAGAATCAAAGGTGTACCGGTTAAAATTGATTTCGACTCCGTGCGCGCCCGGGATGTGGGTGTTTTAACCTTTGTCGATTCGGAAAACCGCCGCCACCACCGCTATTGGTTATTGAACGCCAGCGTGGGCATTACCGCCGAAGCCAACCGGCTTTTCAATTCCCCCGACCGTTTACTGAGTGCATTAAAGAAGTATCTGACAAGCACGGCAATATTATACGCTGCGCTGCATACCATCGCCACGTACCGCAACATCGACATGCGCATTCGTTTTGGTGACCAGCCGGAAAAACAAGTGCGGGTGACCAACCTGGGACTGGTTAAAAATCCGCACTTTTCCGGCAATTTCTGCTATGACTCCCTGTATGAACCGGACAGTGGATGTTTTTACGCCCACCTATGCCGCGATATGAATACACCACAAATCCTGAGAACCCTGTGGCATTTATCCCACGCCCGGTTCAACGAACTTCCCGGCACGCATACCTTCCGTTTAAACCAACTGCACTTGCAGTCCGATCTGCCCTTCGCTGTGGAATTCGACGGAGAAGTGATAGTTACCCGGGAAGCGAGCTTTCATATCAAAAAACAATGTATTAAGGTGTGCCGACAATGAAACAAATCATTGAAAACAATTTGATCCAAAAACTGGTTTCCGACTTTCCCCGTTCCCCCTGGCAAAAAAACACATGTCAGCAAGCGGACGCCGAAATCATCTCTTTACCGGACGGCGATTGGCTGTTGGCGCTCACTATGGACAGTATCGTTGAAGAAATTGAAAGCGGATTGTACCGCGACCCATATTTAATGGGCTGGATGTCAATTTTGGTCAACGCAAGCGATCTGGCGGCCGTGGGGGCCGACCCCATGGGAATCGTTATCAATGAAACCTTAATCCCGGATATCGGGGAATCGTTTCTGAAAAAAATCCAGCAGGGAATCGCCGATGCCGCTACTATTTGCCGCCTTCCGGTGCTGGGCGGAGACACCAATTTCTCCGAACGTATGGAGCTCAGCGGCTGCGCTATTGGTCTGATTCAAAAACAAAAATATCTGACCCGGCTGGGGTGCCAGGTCGGTGATTTGGTGTTTACTTCCGGTTATCTTGGGTTGGGCAATACCTTTGCCGTCGTGCAGATGCAATCCGGCCGTTTCCAAAACAAACCGCGAATCGAGTATTTACCCCGTCCCCGTTTAAAGGAAGGCGCGCTGATCCGGGACTTTGCCAATTGCTGCATGGACACCAGCGACGGCGTCCTAACGACACTTGATCAATTAATGCGTTTAAACGGTCTGGGATTTACGCTTAATGCCGATTTTTCAAGTTATCTACACCCACAGGCGGAACTCCTTTGCCGCCAGACCGGAATTCCGGAACTGGCACTTTTAACCGGACCACACGGTGAATTTGAGCTACTATTCACCATTCCGACGCAAAACGTCCGTTCCTTTCAACAAGCGGCGGCGGCCATGAACTGGCATCCCCTGCCCCTTGGCCGGGTCATCCGGCAACCGGAAATTCTTCTTACCGCAAAACATAAAACCGTGGCGCTGGACAGCGCCGCGCTGCGTAATCTTTTTTCTGAAAAAGGACAGAATGTCCAGAGTTACATCCAAGCCATGCTGCAAATAACATCATCCATTCAACAGGAGCTCAACCATGGAATTAAAACAAAACGTTGAGATGGGAGAAAATATCAATCTCCACGACATTTTAATAAAAGGAAAAGAACTGCCGTTAACGAAGCGGGTGGCCTTTTTCGCCCAGGTGCGCCGCAATTTAGCCTTGCAGCAGCAAGACCTGTACATGCGTCGGATTCTTTCCGCAGCGGACCGCGAAGTACAAATATGGGACCCCTACAGCAAAAAAAAGAAAAAAATGCTCATGTTTGGTTCCAATAACTATCTGGGTCTGGCCAACCATCCTCAGGTCAAACAGGAAGTGCGCAAAGCCATCGATCGCTTTGGCGTGGGATTGGGCGGCCCCCCGCTGCTCAACGGCTATACCCAACTGCATCGGGAACTCGAGGAACGGCTGTCTCATTTAAAGCACTCGGAAGCAACCCTGATCTTTCCCACCGGATACAGCGCCAATGTGGGACTGATTACGGCACTCACCACCGCCAATGATCGGGTAATTTTTGATGCACTCAGCCACGCCTCCTTCCATGACGGTTTGCGTATGGCAAAAGTAACAGCTGAGACTTTTGCCCATAACGATGTAACGCATCTTGAGCAGATGCTGCGAAACCATTCCGGTCATTCACACGGCGAAACATTTGTCGGTGTGGAAGGCTTGTACTCGATGGACGGTGATCTGGCCCCGCTGGATCGGATTGTGACTTTGTGCCGGGAATACGGCGCTATCTTAATGGTGGATGACGCTCACGGGACCGGCGTTATGGGTGAAAACGGCAGCGGAACAGCCGAGCATTTTGGGGTATCTAAACAAATCGACATTCAAATGGGCACTTTCAGCAAGACCTTCGGCGTAGCAGGGGGATTTATTTCGGCCTCCAAACCGCTGGTGGACTATCTGCGTTTTTTTGCCCGTTCGTATATGTTCTCTGCTTCTTTGCCTCCGGTGGTCGTCGCCGCCGTATTGGCCGGATTGAAGGTACTGGAACAGGAACCACAATTACGAAAACGCTTGCATCAAAATGTGGCTTATGCCGCGGCAGGTTTGCGCAAACTGGGATTTGACGTGCACCCGCAGGCAGCCATTATTCCGTTGCGTGTCCCCGAAACGATGAATATTCGCAAGGCTGCTTACCGTTTCCACCAGGCCGGTATTTTCATCAATTCCATAGAATATCCCGCGGTTCCGCTCAGTATGCAGCGCTTCCGGATTAGTATTATGGCCACCCATACCAGAGAAGATATCGATCGTTTACTGCAATGTGTCGCTGAGATTTTTACCGCAGAAGATTGTTATGACCACAATTCCATAAAAAAAGTTGTCTAACAAATAATAAAGAGATGAAACCTGCCCAAAAAGTTTAATCCGTAATTTGCTGGTCAGGAACCATACTATGGCGCTGGAATAAAGGTAAGTTTCGTGCGCAGCCAGCGGATTTCAGGAACGATCAGTAAAAGGGTAATTAATACGGACAGGGCGTCTGCAAGGGGAAACGCGGCCCATACTCCGTTTAACCCCAGGAATTTCGGCAAAATTAAAACCAGCGGCAGCAACAGCAATATCTGCCTGGAAATGGCCAGAATAAAGGAAGGCAGAGCTTTACCAACTGCCTGAAAATAACTGGCGCTGATTAACTGAAAACCCACAATCGGGGTCAGTAAAATAATAAGCCGGAAGGCGTACACACCCATGGTAATTAATTGTTGATCGTTAGAAAAAACGGAAATCACAAAACGTGTAAAAGTCATTAGCAGTACATACATAACGATGGAAACCGCCGTAATCCAGCTCACGGAGGTTTTAAACAGCTTCCAGACCCGTGAATAATTCTGCGCGCCGTAATTGTAACCACAAATGGGCAGAAAGCCCTGCACCAGACCGATCATGGGCATAAACACCACCCGCAACACACGATGAACAATGCCGTAAACCGCCACCGCCAGCGGACCGCCGTAGCTGTATAAAATATGGTTTAAAATCGCCGCTAAAACACTGCCTGCGCCGTGCCGTCCAAGCGAGGAAGCACCAACCGCCAAAACGTCCTTAACTATCGGAAGATTGAGCCATAAATCCCGTTGATGGAAACGTAATGCACTTTTTCCTGCTCCAAAGTACCACATGATATACAGGAAAGTGACGATCTGAGAAATAACGCTGGCCCAAGCCGCGCCTTTTACCCCCCAATGGAAACCAAAGATAAAAATCGGGTCTAAGATCATATTGATCACCGCCGCGATGATCATGGTTAACATGGCCGTCTTTGCGTTTCCCTCGGAACGAAGAATATTATTGAACACCATGGCGTAACTGAGAAAAGGCGTCCCTAACAAAATAATCATAAAATAGTCGCGGGCGTAAGGTAAAATAGTGCCCTGACCGCCAAACAGAAAAAGGATGCCCTCCGGGAAAAGATAACCCACAAGAAGTACTCCAGCACTCAATATAAAGGTCATGGTGATTAAATTGCCGAAGGCCAGATCTGCGCGCTGATGATCGTTTGATCCAAGACTGCGTGAGATCAGCGATGCGCCGCCGATACCCAGTGTCTGGGTGGAAGAAAAAATCAACATCTGAATGGGCATGACAATAGACAAACCGCCGATGGCCATGGCACCCACTCCCCGTCCCACAAAAATGGTGTCCACCAGATTATACAAAGCCATTACAATCATCCCGGTCGTTGCCGGAACGGAAAGCCGGATGAGCAGTTTGGCAATCGACTCCTTGCCCAGATCGGTCGATGTCTTCAGATTTCTGTGTTTTTTTCCCATAAACAGTTTTACTCTATTGCGATTCCAGCTGAATATACAGACCGGTAAAATTACGTTCAATTGATTCTTGGTTTATCATGGTCATTTTCAGTGGCGAGCTAATTAAAACATAAATTGAGCGTTTATTTACTGGATTAATTGAAAATTTGACCCAATAATCGCTCAGATCAGGTAAGAACTAATAAATTTTATTTTATTTCCCTGGATTTTATATTAAATTAGACATTAAAAGTGATTTCCCAATAAACTTTCCCAAAACCTAAACTTAAAGGAGGCTGATATGCGCTTGATACTGTTCACAATCTTTTTATCCTTTCAAATTGTTTTAGGGCAAACCATTGCCTACACCAGTTTTGAAGAACCCGGTACAGGTAGTATATATACCGACACTGGTGATGCCGCCGTGGACCATCCTTTGCTGAATAATGATGGCGAAGCTCCGGTAAATTATACCTCCACCGGCGGTGAACTGGGTTTCTCTTCATATTATTACAATACCCGAAATGATGTGGGACTAACCGATGGCGATTATGTAGGCGTCACTTCTTACACCGGTACCGTGGGAAGTTTTCCCGACGGTTCGCAAGGGTTTGAGTTTTCTGATTGCGACGGTAAAATGACCACCACATTTGATGAAGTGGATTTAAGTGGTCATTCTAATGCCTATATATCCCTGGAATATTTTGTTCAAGAGACCGGTTGGGAATCAGATGATTATATCAGAATTTGGGTTGTCGTCGATGGCGGTACGGAAATTGATTTGCTTAACACCTCCGGTTCCGATATTGATGACTTAGGCATTGAGGGCGCCTGGGACACACTTGAAATCGCCATTTCCGGCTATACTACGGCTACTTTAAAAGTAGAATTGGAAAGCAATTCGAGTTCTGAAGCTTTGTACATTGATAATATTGTATTCAGCGAACAACCCGTTTCAGCCATTGAACCGGCTTCTGGCAACGGAGTTATCGGCCAATATAAGCTTTATACCAATTTCCCCAATCCCTTCAATCCGACCACCACGCTGAAATTCGACATTCCCGAGAACGCTCAGAACGTAGAACTAAGCATTTACAACATCCTGGGCGTAAAGGTTAAAACGCTTTATTCCGGATCGGTACGGGCCGGGCAATACAACAGCGTTTGGGACGGTCGCAACGGTTCCGGACAGGCTATGCCATCCGGGGGTTAGTTTTGCGAGTTGAAAGGCCG
>CAZJNP010000151.1:0-6892 GCA_964547355.1 uncultured Calditrichaceae bacterium | reverse complement strand
GGTAAGCGTAATCCCCAAAAACTTCTTTTATGGCCGCGGTTTCGTTGCGGTCGTTGGCATCGGTGGAAGTGCCGTGCGCGTTGATGTAGTCCACCTGTCCGGGTTCGACACCGGCATCTTTAATCGCCCCGCGCATGGCACGGATGGCTCCTTCGCCGCCGGGCGCCGGCTGGGTGATGTGGTAAGCATCGGCCGTAAAAGAAATACCCCCCATCTCCGCATAAATTTTAGCACCCCGTGCCAGGGCATGCTCCAGCTCCTCCAGCACTAAAATTCCGGCGCCTTCGCCCATCACAAAACCGTCGCGCTGAGCGTCAAACGGGCGGCTTGCCTTTTGTGGTTCGTCGTTGCGGGTGGAAATGGCCTTCATGGCGTTAAAACCCGCCACGCCCATCGGGCAGATGGTGGCTTCCGCTCCGCCGCAAACCATCACGTCCGCATCGCCGTATTGGATGGCGCGCAAAGCTGAGCCAATAGCATGACCGGCCGTGGCACAGGCCGAAACCGTTCCGTAATTGGGACCCTTTAAATTATATTTCATGGAGATCTGCCCGGCAGCGATATCGCCAATCATCATTGGGATAAAAAAAGGACTCACCCGGCGCGGCCCGGACTTGAGCAGCTTACCGTGTTCGTCTTCAAATACCAACATCCCTCCGATCCCGGAGCCGACGATCACCCCGATCCGATCACGGTCTTCCTGTTCCAGATTTAAATCGGAATCGGACAGGGCTTCCGCCGAGGCTATCATCGCGAACTGGGTATAACGATCCAGCTTGCGCGCTTCTTTTCTATCAAAATGATCCAGAGGATCAAAATTCTTTACCTCTGCCGCAATTTTCGTGGCATATTCACTGGCATCGAATAACGTAATGCGATCCACACCACTTTTGCCGGCTAATAAAGATGCCCATGCTTCTTTTACGGTATTTCCGACCGGCGTTATTGCACCCAACCCTGTAATTACTACTCTACGTCCTGCCATAAACCATAACCCTTTTCTAATTCTACTTCGAAAAACAATTCAATCCCATCTTATACGGCGATTTGTTCGACCTGGTTGTAATCCTGATGTTCTAATTATACGACATGTTATACGACATGCACCGAAACATTTACTCCTGCTCCCGCTCTTGCTTCCGATTTCAAAAATATAAGCATGGAATTCTACCATTGCCCTCTTTCGGAGACAAAAAGCACTGCCGTTTTATAACTATCCTAAACCGGGAACAGCAGTATCTGAAAAATCCGTTTATGCAAGAAAAGGCTTGCGGAAATTTGACGCTCTTTATGGTCATCTAAATTTCCGCAAACCTCTTTGTTCGGTCATAAAAAAAATAAGCAGAAGCTTTAGTGTCGCTTCTGCTCATCTTTTTATGTTTTATTTTTCGGCTAATTTCTGCTTCAGATGCTCGATCGCATCGCCAACGGTGCGCATCTTTTCAGCTTCTTCATCCGGAATCTCAATGTCGAATTTATCTTCGAACGCCATGACCAGTTCCACAGTATCCAGACTATCCGCGCCTAAATCGTCGATGAACGATGCTTCCGGTTTTACCTGAGATTCGTCCACACCCAATTGATCAACTATGATCTCTTTGACCTGTGCTTCGATATCCATGTTTACTCTCCTATTTGGTTTAACGGTTTGGTTCTTTTTCTTAGTTTAAATGACCATACCACCACTTACAATGATAGTGGTACCGGTTATGTAAGAAGCAGCGGGAGAAACCAGGAAGGCAACCGCGTTAGCTACGTCTTCCGGGGTACCGCCGCGTTTTAGCGGAATTTGTTTCAGATATTCTTCTTTTACTTTATCGGGCAGTTTATCCGTCATTTCTGTAATGATAAAACCGGGTGCGATGGCGTTAACCGTGATGTTTCTCGGCCCCAGTTCGCGTGCTAAGGTTTTAGTCAGCGCAATGACTCCGGCCTTGGAAGAGGCGTAATTAGCCTGACCGGCCGTTCCCAGAATGCCGCTGACCGAAGCGATGTTCACGATGCTGCCGCTGCGTTTTTTCATCATGATTTTTGCCGCCTGTTGCGAGCAAAGAAAAACGCCTTTCAGATTAATATTGATTACCATATCCCATTCGTTCTCGGACATGCGGATGGCCAGGTTGTCCCGGGTGATTCCTGCGTTGTTCACCAGATAGTCGATGGTGCCGAACCGATCCAACGTTGCTTCCATCAGGGCGGCCACATCCTGCGCTTTGGACACATCGCTTTTAACGGCCAAAGCTTCCACACCGAGCGCTTCCAGTTCTTGCGCCGTCTTTTCGGCCAGCTCTATATTAATGTCCGAAACGACCACATTGGCGCCGTCTTGCGCTAATTTTGTTGCTATGGCTTTACCGATGCCCTGTGCTGCGCCGGTTACTACCGCCACTTTTCTTTGTTCACTCATAATGCTTCTCCCAAATTCTCCAGATTTTCCACTGTGCCGATTTCGGTGCAGGGAATCCCGCGGTCAATCCGTTTTTGCAGTCCTTTTAACACCTTGCCCGGCCCCACTTCAAACGTGCGCTGCACCCCGTCCGCAATCATATTCTGAATCAGATTCTGCCACAGAACGGGCATGGTTAACTGACGGTACAATAAATCGCGGATTTCATCTTTATCCTGCACAGGCTTGGCTTCCACATTGGAATAGACCGGTACCTGGGCGTCACGGAACTCGGTTTCTTCCAAGGCTTGTTTTAATCCTTCCTGCGCAGACCCCATAAGGGGCGAATGAAACGCGCCCGAAACCACCAGTTCCACGGCCTTTTTGGCGCCCGCTTCTTTGGCTTTTTCCATAGCCGTCCGTACGGCTTCCACCTCGCCGGAAATGGCTACCTGTCCCGGTGAATTAAAATTGGCCGGTTGAACAATACCGACTTCTTTTACTTGGTCACAAATGGCGTACACCCGTTCTTCATTCAAACCGATAATGGCCGCCATGGTGCCGGGCTGATTAACCCCGGCTTCGTACATCAGGCGTCCCCGTTCTTTGACCAGCTTTAAACCGTCTTCATAATTCAACACCCCGGCCGCCACCAGAGCGCTGTACTCACCCAGGCTGTGTCCTGCAGCGGCGTCAAACTGTACGCCCTTCTCCTGCAATATATAAAAAACCGCCACACTATGCACAAAAATTGCCGGTTGTGTGATAAAGGTCTTCTTTAATTCTTCTTCCGGACCTTCAAAACAAATCTGTTTCAGATCAATGCCCATGATCTCGTTGGCCTGATCAAACACTTTTTGGGCCGTTGGATACTTTTCGTAAAGATCCTTTCCCATACCCACGTATTGCGATGCCTGTCCGGGGAATAAAAACGCTGTTTTCATTAACAATTCTCTTTTTGGGTCATTCGGTCGTCAGTTGCAATGATTCGAATATGGTCGCTGCTGCGGAAATATCGCGTCCGCACTCGGTATCAGGTACAAAATCTACGCTATGGTTTGGGGACGCCCCACTTGAGCAGCGTGCTGCCCCATGTAAATCCACCGCCAAAGGTGGCAAACAGCACCAGGTCACCTTCCTGCAATCTGCCCTCCTGGTACGCTTCCGATAATGCCAATGGAATGGTTGCGGCGGTCGTGTTTCCGTATTTATTGATATTGATCATCACCCGGTCATAATCAATGCCCAGCCGTTTAACCGCCGCATCAATAATCCTGAGATTGGCCTGATGCGGCACAAACAGCGTGAGGTCTTTACCGGTGTAGCCATATTTTTTAAGAATATCAACCGAAACTTCGGCCATTTTGGTAACGGCAAATTTAAACACGGATTTACCGTCCTGATAAATAAAGTGCCAGTCGTTGGCTACCGTTTCGAGTGAAGCGGGGTACAAACTGCCTCCGGCTTTCATTTTCAGATAATCCGCGCCGCTACCGTCGGAGTAAAGCATAAAATCCATAATTCCTTTGTCTTCGTCTTCCGTGGGTTCCAGCAATACGGCACCAGCCGCGTCGCCAAATAGAACGCAGGTATTTCGGTCACGGTAATTAACGATGGCGCTCATTTTATCGGAGCCGATCACCACCACCTTTTTATGCATCCCGGAAACCACAAACTGGGTACCAACCGATAAGGCATACAAAAAACCGGAACAAGCCGCGGCCACATCAAAAGACCAGGCGTTTTTAGCGCCCACCTTTTCCTGCACCAGGTTGCCCGTGCTCGGAAAAAACATATCCGGCGTTACGGTTGCCACGATGATTAATTCAATTTCCTTTGGATCGATGCCGCGTAATTCGCATAAACGCTTTACGGCTTCCGCGCTCATATCCGATGTGGCTTTGCCCGGTTCCAGAATACGGCGTTCGCTAATCCCTGTTCGGGTGCGGATCCATTCATCGGAAGTATCCACCATTTTTTCCAGATCAAAGTTCGTAAGCACTTTTGGCGGAACGTAATGCGCCACCGCACTGATATACGCCCTCTTCATTTCATACCCTTCTTTGGCTGATTCTTTCTTTGATTAAATGATTTACATTGTGGCTTTTCATGGTTTTGGCCACCCGCAGCGCGTTCATAATCGCCCGGGACGTGGAACTACCATGACATATGATCGATATTCCATCAACGCCTAACAGCGGAACCCCGCCGTACTCTTCGTAATCGTAACTGCGTTTCAGTTCCGCAAAGGCCGGACGCACCAAAAGGGCACCTAAATTGGTAAACAGATTGTTCCCGATATTTTTTTTAATGGATTTAATCAGCACACTCATCACGCTTTCCGCCATTTTGAGCAAAGCATTACCCACAAAGCCGTCACAAACGATGATATCCGTTGTGCCCTTGAGGATATCCCGTCCTTCCACGTTGCCGTAAAAATTAGGTAAATGCTCTTTAAACAGTTGATGAGCGGCCAGAGTTAGTTCGTTGCCTTTTTTTTCTTCTTCCCCGATGCTGAGCAAGCCAATTTTAAGCTCTTTGCGATTAAACACCTGACTGACAAAAATATCGCCCATTTGGGCAAATTGCAACAGGTGGATTGGCTTACTATCCACGTTTGCGCCCACATCGATCATGAACACCATGCCCTTTTCACTGGGCAAAAAAGAACCGATGGCCGGGCGCTTGACTCCCGGGATGCGTTTAAGGGCAAATAAGCTTCCCACCATCTGAGCGCCGGTGTGGCCGGCACTGACGAATGCATCCACCTCACCTGCGCCGTGTAAATTCAACCCCACGACCATGGAGGAATTGACTTTTTTCCTTAACGCTTCGGTGGGAACTTCATTCATATCGATATTGTCGGGGGCGTGTACCACATCCATACGCTCCCGAATCTGGGGAGGGTAATGCCTGATCCTTTCAAGAATAATTTCCCGGTCGCCCACAAGGACCACCTGATCATTCCTGGAGGCATGCTTTAGATACAAATAAGCCCCTTCCACTGTTGCCCGGGGCCCATGATCTCCTCCCATCACATCTAAAGCGACGCGCATCTAATCAACCTATTCCTTTTCCTGCTTATGCGCCTGTGGGAATAACTACGTTAATCCCGTTGTAGTATCCGCAGTTCGGACATGCGCGATGCGGTAATTTCTTCTCGCCGCAATGATCACAAACCGTAAGCTGTGACGGTTTTAAAGAAGTAAACCAGTTGGCGCGTCGTTTATCTCGTTTGGATCGGGATAATTTTCTTTTTGGATTAGCCATTATTAACTCCTATTTAATCAGTTTTCTTAATTCTTCCCAGCGCGGATCAAACTTTTCCAGATTACAACGACATGCTTCATGATTTAAGTCGGCTCCGCAATTGGGACAAATTCCTTTACAATCTTCTTTACACAACGTTTTGACCGGATGGTTCAAAACGATCATTTCCGATAATATCGGGTCCATATCGATTTCCACCGCATTCGGCGATAATTCCAGCACCTCCTCTTCCAGGCCTTCTTCCAGCGGTCCGATCTGAAAAATTTGCAGCATACGGGCTTCAAAATCCCGTTCGAACGGCGCCAGACAGCGGTCGCAGATATAGTGCGCCCGGGTACGAATCCGAATATCCAGTCGGTAGTCCTTACCGAATTTATCCAGCATGACCTGTACCTGCATCGTTTCAGGGTAACGGTCATGCATCTTCTTTGGCAGAAAAACCGGTTCCACCTGCTCGGTAAATTCGTGCAGGTCGTCGCTCATATTTTGTATGTTAATTTTCATAACGAATCGTCGAATATAAAAAAAGAACTCTCAAAATTCAACTGCATAAAATCGAGCCGTGGAATTCTATTCGAATTGTTAATGGTTAGCGTACGTTAAATACGATGCTCCCGTGGCAGTTCCTTCCAGTTTTTGGCCAAAATCTTCCTTAATTTGCACATCAATAAGTTAAGAGCGGCGTCTTCCCCTGATAAGTCATTTCCTGTAATTGGTTCAATATAAAATGCGCCACATCGGCTCTGGATATTTTACCACATGTAACACCGTTAAGTTCAGTAATCGCGCGGTATTTTTCAGTGCGTGGGCCGTTCGTCAAAAAGCCCGGACGAACGATCACCCAGTCCAGATCACTGTTCCGGACAATGTCCTCGCTTCGGTCTTTATCCTCGTAGATGGTTTTCAGTAGCAGCGGTTGAAAGATTTTGTCGTAAAGAAATCCTCCATGGCCTTTGCTGTCTCCGGCTCCGATTCCGGTTACCAGCACCAGTTTCCGCACTCCGAATTTCCGCATGGCTTCCACAACCACGCGTGTGCCCTGCGAAAAAACAGTAACCGGTTTGAAAGTCGGATTAATCCCGATGGTCAGGCATACGCCGTCCTGCCCCTTGATCGCCTGTTCCACATCTTGAGGATTTAAAACGTCCCCGGCGATTCGTTTCAAACCAGCTTTCTCACTCCCCGTTGGTTGAAGATTCCGGCTCATAGCCGTAACTTCCAACCCCTGTTCCAATC
>CAZJNP010000150.1:0-6922 GCA_964547355.1 uncultured Calditrichaceae bacterium | reverse complement strand
AGATAATGGGCAGCATAAAGTCCATCTTTGGGTTGCCGCAAGACATAAATAAAAACGAAAAGGCAAAGGATTTAAAACGCGTTAACAGCAAACCCAGCGAGATAAAAAAGCCTCAGTCCCAAAAGTCCGGCGCATCCACTTCGGATGTGGCTCAAATTTCTTCGGCTGGCAAAGAATTATTGTCCATTAAGCTCCAGGCCAGGCAGTATGTAGATCAGGTTAAAAATGCCGATACCCTGTCCGTAGACGAAATTGAAGCTATCAAAGAGAAAATAGCCTCCAATTTTTATTTTGATCCTGAAGTTATTGACGAAATTGTCGATAAGATAATTGCGTTGCCAAACTTTCACAGGATCGATGAGTAAATGCCAGCATCAAGGAAGACTAAACATACTTTACCAAATAACTCCACCCGGCAAGGAAGGCCCACCTATGACGGAAATCCTTTCCTGTCCGGATTATCACAATATTTCGATACACTTTGTATGTCTTTTGACGAAATTGTCATTTTTTTTGATATTCATGGCTCCATCCTGTTTGCCAATCAGCAATTGAGTAATAAACTGGGATATCATGCCAATGAAATCCCAGAATTGCATTTTGATCAGCTTTTCCCAAGAAAAAACAAGAAATACCTGGATATTCTGATTAAAGCAAAAACAGATAACAAGCCGCTGCGCTTTGAATTGCCTGTCCAGACCAAAAACGGACGACTGATTCCCGGCGCCATTACCATTTCCAAATTGGAAGCCGAAAACGGAACGTTATATCTTGCCATAATCCGGGATATTACTTCCCATAAGAGACTGGAAGTGGAAATTAGCATGATGTCACATGCATTGAAAAATGTCTCGGAAGCGTTAAGCGTATTTAATCTGGAAGGCAAGATCATTTTTGTCAATGATGCATTTGTGCGTATATATGGATATCAAAAGGAAGAATTAATCGGACAACCGATGGAAAAATTTCACTACGTCAAAGAGTTTCCGTCGGGTTTTCGTCACATCATAAAATCAACGCTGGAAGGGAAATGGCAGGGAGAGCTGAAGGCACGAAGAAAGAATGATCAGCCATTTGTCATCTCCTTTCGAACCTCGCTGGTAAGTGACGACGAAGGAATGCCGGTAGTGATCGTTGGTGTAGCTCAGGACATTACGGAAAAAAAGGAACTGGAAGAGCAATTACGTCAATCTCAAAAAATGGAAGCGATCGGACAACTAGCCGGTGGCATTGCACATGATTTTAACAATCTGTTAACGGTAATCGAAGGATATACAGAGATGTTGATCCAGTCGCCGAATGCACAAAGCGCCGTTGGCTACGGACGTCAGATTAAAAAAGCTGCCGAAAGGGCTACCGCGCTTACCCGCCAGTTGCTTGCTTTTAGTCGCAGACAAATTTTGCAACCTAAGGTGCTGGATATCAATGCGTTGGTAAACGAAATTTCCCAGTTGTTACAGCGCCTGATCGGTGAAGATGTGGAACTGCGCACTCAGCTGGACAGTCAAATTCTCCCTATCAAAGCAGATCGGAATCAGATCGAACAAATTTTGATGAATATGGCGGTGAATGCCAGAGATGCTATGCCCAACGGGGGTGTGCTAACCATACAAACAGGGATGGAATTACTGGATGAAGAATACGTGCGTCATAACCCGGAAGTACGACCCGGATATTATGTCAAGTTAACCATTTCGGATACAGGCGTTGGAATAGAAAAAGACATTCAAACAAGAATATTCGAACCATTTTTTACAACTAAAGGGAAATCCCGCGGCACCGGTTTGGGGCTTGCGACGGTTTACGGAATCGTTAAACAAAGTGAAGGGCATATCTGTTTGCAAAGCGAACCAGGCAAAGGCACGCGTTTTGATATTTTCATCCCGGCGGTGAATGATGAAATTCCCTCCGAAACAGTGGTGGAAAACAAACAAGACGCAGTCAAAGGAAACGAAACGATTTTGGTGGTGGAAGACGAATTTTTGGTGCGTGAATTGGTATGTGATACGCTACGCAATCACGGTTATACGGTACTCGAGGCCACCAACGGGAAAGAGGCCATCGAGATTTTTAAAGAGAATATGGACGGAATCGATCTGGTTTTAACGGATGTGATCATGCCGGAAATGAGCGGCCGGAAATTGCTGGAAAATTTAAAAGAAAAGCGGCCCAAGTTAAAATCGCTTTACATGTCCGGCTACACCGACGATGCCATCATTAAACAGGGCGTTTTGGCCCCTGGCATGTTCTATATTCAAAAACCGTTTACACCAAGATCGTTGCTTTACAAAATTCAGGAAGTGATTCGTAGCGGTTAAGCATTCCGCCTCCGAAAGATCTGTGATGCATGCTCCAAAAAATCCATGCGTAAAAATCTTTGCCGGAAAACCATGTACATTTCTAAAAAAGATCTTAAAAAAGTACTGGCCGAAGCCGAGGAATTTCCGGCCATTCCTCAGAATATTCACCGTATCTTAATGCTCTCTAATTCACCCGATGTCTCGTTAAAAGAGATCGGCGACGTCATCATTCAGGACGTCTCGTTGACCACGCGATTCTTGAGAATGGTCAATTCATCCTATTATGGTTTAGGACATGAAGTCACCGATATTCACGTAGCCGTTTCCCTGTTGGGTATTCATGTAATTCGGGATATTGCCGTCACGCTTTCTTTAATGGATGTGTTTCCCATAAGGCAAGCCAAAGAATATGAACTTTTATTTGAAGAATCCGTAACTGCGGCCATTTCTGCCGATATAATTACACAAATTGCCGGTCAATCGGGTGATGCAAATGTATTTTTAGCCGGTCTGCTTTCTAATCTGGGTGCTTTTATGTTTATGCGTTATCTTCCGGAGGAATATTCTCTACTTATTCAGGAAGCCAAAAACAGACGATTGGATGTACGCGTCGTGGAAAAATTGCATCTGGGAGTTGATCAGGATGAGGCCGGACGGCTTATCGCGGAACGCTGGGAATTGCCGCAAATAGTACGGCGCTGTTTCGATCCCGAAGCATCGCAATCCGATAAACCAAATAGTGAAACCGATGCACAGAAGACCAACCAGGTGTGCGTTTATGCCCGGCTGGGGAAATTGGCTGCGGAAGTATTTTACAAATGGAATCTGGCCGAGAAAATTGCCAGATTCAAAACCGAGCTGGAAGATATGCTGGCGATGGAAGAGAATACTGCAATGGAAATATTGTCTGCAGTGCCAAAGGTAGTAAATGAAAGTGGATTTAACCACTCGATCGGTTTTCAACCTCTGCCGGATTTTGACTGGATTCGAAAAAAGGCGCAGGAAGAGTTGCTGGTAAATCATCACCAATACGAAACCACCTACCGCGAATTATATACAATCAAAGGAAAATATGAAAAAGCAAAAAAAGAAAAAAAGTCACTTGAGAATCACTTGTCGCACTGCCAGAGCCTGGTCAAACAATTAGTCCATAAAATAAAACACCGCTAATTTTTTCATTTATTGTGTTTATCCAAGATTTTCCGGATGCGATGCGTAAATTCCTGGAGGGTAAACGGCTTTTGCAGGTAAGGAATGCCTGGGTCCAGCTTATCCGAATAAGCACTGATCAATAAAAAGCGAATGTCCGGGTTTAATCTTTCCGCTAAAATCTTTAGATCAATTCCCCCCAAATTGGGCATTACCACATCACTAATCACCAATTCGATTTCATTCACATGTTTTTCCAGAAGCTGATAGGCGACCAGTCCGTCTGTGGCGGTAAATACCCGGTATCCCAAGGATTCCAGCAGTTCTTTATGGCTATTCAGAATGGCTTCCTCATCGTCCACCAGCAATATGGTTTCTGTGCCGGGGTGCGATGTTTTTGTTTCCGGTATGTGTTGATCGTCGTCCTTCAGGGAAAGAGCGGCAGGGAAGAAAATGTGGAAAGTGGTTCCTTCGCCCTGACGGCTGGTAAACTGGATACTGCCATGATGTTGTTCTACCAAACCGTACACCGTGGCCAGTCCCAGACCGGTGCCATGCCCAAAATCTTTGGTGGTGAAGAACGGTTCGAAGATGTGTTTTTGTACTTCTGGGGCGATTCCGACACCCGTATCCGAAACAGAGATACGCACATAGAAGGCAGTGTTTGGTGCCTGAATTTCTATCATGGGTTGATCTTTAAGATCAACATTGGAAGTAGTGATGGTAAGTTCTCCTCCGTCCGGCATGGCGTCGCGGGCGTTGATGCATAAATTGGTAATGATCTGGTCGATGGCAGATGGATCGGCCTGGATTGGCCACAGTTCCTGCGCCAGATCGAGCTTCAGGAGAATGTCTTCGCCCAGGTAGCGTTGAAGCATTTCATAATTGTTTTGTATGAGGCGATTCAGGTTTAACTTGCGTGGCGCGATGGCTTGCTGGCGGCTGAAGGCCAGAAGCTGTTTAACCAGATATGCGGCGTCCTGCGCCTTTTGGACAATCAAATTGAGATGCCGCGCGGATGGATGATCCGGCTCCATTTTCCTTAACGCCAGTTCCGATAAACCCATTATTCCGGCTAAAACATTGTTAAAATCATGTGCAATACCACCGGCTAATTGTCCGATTGCTTCTAACTTTTCGATGCGTCTGATCTTATTTTCCAACCGTCTGCGCTCAGAAATATCGGTAATAAAAGCCATGATGTACAGTCCATCGTGCAGCTCTACGCTGGAAAGGCTTACTTCGATGGGGAACTGGGTATTATCTTTCCGGTAGCCGCTAATAGCCATGCCCTTGCCCATTACTCTTGAGGCAGGATCAAGAATGTATTTATTCCGGTGCCGGGAGTGCACATCGCGGTATTGGGGAGGAATTAACAATTCTACCGGTTGATTTAACAACTCTTCGCGGGAATAGCCAAAAAGTTGTTCGATTTTAGTGTTGGCCAGTGTAATCTGGCCGTTAATATCCACTACCAGAATACCCTGAGCAGCGGATTCCAGTAAAATTCGAAATTTCCGCTGGCTGCTTCTCAGGTTTTCCTCAAAATTTTTTTGATCGGTGATGTCTTCCGCCAGAATCAGGTAACCGGAGGGGCGCTGGTTTACGGTTAGGCGTAACAGACGAATGGTACCGGGAGATTTCAGTTGAAAAGTTGCTCCGCTTTTTAACACACCACGGGAATGGTAGTCGAGAAGCGTGCGCTGAATTTGGGTTTTGATACTCTCCAGCGTCTCATGCGCAGGTTCGGGAAACAAGCCGGTTAAATACGATTCATTGAAAATGGTAGTTATGTTGGCATTCTGGTTGGTTTGAATCACCGAACCATGAATCAGGTTTAATAATTCGGGAAAAAGCGGATCAGGAATATCCGGTTTCTGCTTGCGAGGATTTTTATTTACTTTAGCCATAGAGGTTTCCACTAAAAGAAAAATAATTTAATAAATAAGCTAATATGACGATATTGAAATTAAAGCACGAAATAGGAAAGGTAGATGAACAGCGTCTTATTAATTGAAAAAGAGACCCCAACCGTAAACTCCCTTACATGGTTTTTTTCGGCGTTGCAGGCAGAGACCATTGTGGTGCATCGCTGGCCGTCGCCGTTAAAATCACTACAAACGCAGAAATTTAGTGTCGTGTTTTTTAATGCCGAAATGAGCACCGTAAATATCGACGAGGTGTTTGAATCATTTCCCCAGGATAATCCCGATTCCACGCCGGTGTTTTATTTTTATACCCGAACGTATGCGCCCCGCGTGCGATATGCTGAAAATTTTCCATATAAAGCCAGATTTAAAAAACCGCTGCAATTAGAAGAAATTTATTCCCGTTTGTCCGATTTTTTTCAACTGGACGGCATGCCGCAACGCAGCAAAGATTACCGTGCTAAACTGTATGAATTTAAACATTTTTCCAAAGAATTCAAAGCGTGGCTGGACGGATTGAATCGGTTAATTGCCCCGGAGTAAAAAGTGGAAATTAAAAAGCGAACCATAGAGATTAAAAACGGCGCTCTGGAGATTACTTTTCTTCAGGAGGGGAAGCTGGTACTTGGCCAATTTAAAGGGGAGCGGGTTTTCCAGTATGACCTGGTGCGATCTCTGAAGGAGAACGGCATCATTTGCGGTTATCTGGAACAATGCCTCGGCTTGATTGAAGGAGGAATGGCAGAACAAATTCCCATTGCCCAGGCGTTTATAGACGATGAACCGGGCACCTATGTTTTTTTATTTGAACAGAATTATACTTTCGATACATTTTTGGAAATGGTGCGGCAAAACAGTATCCCCGCGCTTAACTTGTTGCAGCCGGTAAAAAAAAATGAGGTTCTGGTGGAAGTGGCGGAAGCGCCGCATACGGTTCTGAAATTCCCCGACGGCACACGGGAAATATTAAAGGAACTCTTAGCGACGGATATAAAGTATTTCAGCGGAGCGAATACGTCCACTAACGAGCAAGAGCAGAATATCGTGTCGCGCATAGATGGATACGCCCACCGCACACCCTTTGGTGATGTGCATGTGCATCCCTTGTTGCATGTGAAAAGCGTTGGTAAAGCGCATGGGAAATTAATCTATGAACAGGCGCTGGAAATCGAAAATGACATTCGCAGCGAAGCAGATTTGAGCTCCCGTTCAAATATTCATGTCAATGGGATGATCCGGGCAGCTAAAGTACATGCCGATGGAAATATTAGCTGTCAGTACAGTTTTGATAATCCCAAACGTGTGGAAAGCGCAGAGGCCGTAGCCGGTCAGTCGATTTATGCTGAAGCCGTTCGGCAGTACCGCTTACGGGCAGGAATTTATGTGATTATCAGGAATGTAATTGAAAACAGCATTGTCAAATGTCAGAACTCGGTGTTAGCTTCAAAGATTGTTGCATCCGAAATTCGCGTTGGACGCAGTCTTTTTGCCCGTGAGATTACTAAAGACTCCAAGATATATCTGGGCAGACCATATATTAACGAT
>CAZJNP010000149.1:0-6952 GCA_964547355.1 uncultured Calditrichaceae bacterium | reverse complement strand
CAGGAGCATACGCCACATCAATAGGGCTTTAGCCCCGGGAAAAGTCGGGCTGAAGCCGATAGGGTATAAAGAGGCATCGCTCTCTGCCCAGAAGAACAGGGTTAGTCATGCAGCGCTCCGGGCCATTGCTAACCCCGCCATTGATGGCGGGGAGGCAAGTCACTCTAATTCCAGAGGGCTTTAGCCCAAAATATAATCCTTGTGAGGTATATCCATGTCCTATGTGAGAATATGGCTCCATTGTGTATGGGGAACTAAAAACAGACAACCGTTCCTTACCAAACACAACAAAAAAGCAATTCTTCACCATATTCGGGAGAACGCGTCAAAAAAGGATATTTACATCGATTTCATCAATGGTCATCATGAGCATTTGCATTGTCTGATATCTTTAAACAAAGATCAAAGTATTGCCAAAGTAATGCAGTTGATAAAAGGCGAGTCCTCTTACTGGATAAATAAAAACAAGCTCACCCAAACGACGTTCGAATGGGCGGATGAGTACTTTGCTGTTTCTGTGAGCGAGTCGCAAGTGAACAAAGTAAGAGATTACATTAAAAATCAGGTAGAACATCACCGCACTAAGACATGGCATGAAGAGTATCAGGAGTTTATGAGCAGGTATGGCTTTGTAAAGTTGAAGGGCTAAAGCCCGGTCTGTGTGGGCGTATGGATTGCCCCGGCCTTGAAAGGCCGGGTTAGCCATCATTGGTGCGTGTGTGGACTTGTGACTAACCCCATCATTCATGATGGGGGGGCAGCATACGCCACATCAATAGGGCTTTAGCCCCGGGAAAAGTCGGGCTGAAGCTGATAGGGTATGAAGAGGCATCGCTCTCTGCCCAGAAGAACAGGGTAAGTCATGCAGCGCGCCGGGGCCATGACTAACCCCGCCATTTATGCCGTTTACGACCGCCCTCAAAAGGTATCGTTTCGGGAATTGGCACTTTGTTAAACCCTGTTGGATTCCCTGATATATCCTTTATCCGAATCCCCGTTTTTTGGCCGCGCTTTTTCACCTTGTGACAGTTCCATGTTTTTTTCCTTTCGCAAAGGGGCGCAGATGGAAAATTAACTTAAAAAACTTCTTGCGGTACTCTGCGTCTTCTTATGCGCATCTTTGCGTTAAAATCTAATGGGATTCATATCCCTTTAAGCCGCCTTTGGGAACGATCAGCTTAAAGGACTCAGGCGACAGCGCCACCATCTTATCTTCCACATGAATGTATTCCATTCCGTTTTTGCGGTACACAGGAATATTGGCAAGCTCGAACAGCTCCCTGATGCGCTTGTAAAAATAGGTCCATTCTTCGTCGCTGAATTCCTGCACTTTCCCGTGGGTGTACTGCGCTTCGATCAGCCGGCGTTCCGGATCAAAGAAAACGAATTTGCCTCTGGATGCTCCGCCCAGCATTTTGGTGCCGAGGTAAGGGCGTTCGTTAAAGCACAGCCGGCCTTTGGTGTCGAAATGCAGCCCGCCGAAGAAAAAGTTGCCGCCCATCAGAGACTCGCCGGCGTATTTGGTGGCCGATCCCAGAATCAGCACTTCCAGGTCCTGACAGCGGCTGTCGTTGACGGAGTTGGTCCAGGCGCGGTCGATAATGTTGCCCAGAATGACAACCTTACCGCCCTTAGAGGCGTATCCGTTCACTTTGCCGGCATTTCCGTAAATGTACAGATAGCCGTGGTGCATGCCCATGGCGCAAAAGTTCTGGGCATTGCCGTGCAGGCGAATCACTCCGCCCTGCATAAAGGCACCGAAGTATTCGCCAGCGGAACCGTACACATCCATAATTACGTCGTCTGTGTCGCCGTTACCCATGACCGCGGTGGAGATCAACCGCTGACCGCGGGTGCGGTAGAGAATAAACCGCCGCCAGCCCAGCGCATACGCCCGGTTTAAAAACGAAGCCAGACTAATATCCGGATCGGTGCCTTCGGGCAGGAAAGCGCTGGCGTCGATGACCAGGGTTTGCCCGTTCTGCGGTTGGGCGGAAAATCCCTCACCGGAAACGCGGTCGGTGTGCAGAAAGGAAGAGAAGCGGCCTTCCCCCGTTAAATCCAGTAAACGATCGATGTAATAATCGGTGATATCGATCAGCGAGCTCTGCGCTTTGTCACCGGGATTCAGAGTGCGGAGATAGTCGCGCAGCCAGGTGAGAATTTCCAGACTGGCGCGGAACCGATCATCATCTGTCGTGTTATTTACCAATTCATCCAGCAGCCAGTGAAATTCTTCAAAAGTCAACACACTTAGCTCGCGCGTAAAAAAGCCTTTGTAATCCTGCTGCCAGTTTTGGAATCGTTCCGGTTCGTTCGGTTCTTTCACCGGATTTCTGCGTACGCTGTAGTGGCGACCCGTTTCGGACAGTTCGATGGGTTTTCCGTAACGATCCACAAATTCCACATCATAAATCCGATTGTTTTCGTCAAAAGCGTAACGGCTGATCATCCCCGGACTGCTGAGAGTCTGGTCGGCCGTGGCGCCGTCGATGATGCCCAGGGCATCCATTTCCCGCAGCATAGTGTGCAGCGCCTGTTCTTCGGAAGCGATCATGCTGAAAATACGCTTGTTGCCGTCACTTTCGTCGCGCCAAAAGGCGGTTACGTTGGGCCGCAGATCGGCCGGGTCTTTTAAATCTACCCGCTCGGTCACGCGCGTGTCCGGATTGTGGCGCAGGCACAAGTACTGATAGGGGCCGTCCGGGGAACTGGTAAATTCAACCCGCTGTACCTGCTCCAGTTGGTTGCGCATTTTTGGATCGATCAGATGCAGATCGTCTCCGGTGGTGGGCGAAAAACTCTCGAACAGCGCCCAGTCCGGATAGTTCCATTCTTCTGCGGTCAAATGGAATTTCAACGCGGCCACTTCGGTGTCGGTGGTGGCCAAAGGCGATAGATCGAATTGTTCCACCCGCTGTTTCAACGCTTCGTAGTTGGTGGTTTCACCGTTGTGCGTTAAGGCGGTGTGCAGCTTGGTAAAGGGATGAGCGTTCATTTGCTCCACAACGGAACCAGTGGCCAGGCGCACGTGAATGATGTTGTTGGGCGCGTCCGGCGTCTGCCACGGGATTTCCCGGCCGGCGGTTTTCCAGGTGGCCATATTCTTTCCGTTGGACATCACGGCCGCCAATTTCTTAGTGCGTGTTTTGTAACGGTGTTTGTTGTGCGCAAAAGGATAAGTTTCCGTATATCGGCGCAACTCCGCCAGAAAGGATTCCGAAATACGGTTGTTCTCATGGGGAATGCCCTGCTGACCGAGTTGATCCAATGAAGGTTCGATTTTGGCCATAAATTCCTGATCGTCGATTTCGGAGACATACAGAATACGAGTCAAATTGGTGCCATGGTGAAAGACAAATACATCTTCTGCCCGGCGCAGAAATTTCTCGTTGTTTTTATAGTTTTTCGGCGTGACACCGGGGAATTGATGGGCGAAAAAGCGGTCCCAGTCATATTTGAATAAGTGTTTTTCGATATACTCTGCCAGGACTTCCTGTTTTACGCGCACGAAGAAACGGTAAATGTCTCCGGGATCGCTTTCGGGATTGCCGAATTTGCGGTAATCCAATTCCCGTCCCTGATCGTCGGTCTTATAAGGCTCGCGCGCGGCGGGCACATCGTCGTTGCCGTAATAGTCGAAATCGGGATCGAGGAAAACGGCTTTGATCTTTTTCATCAATTCATTCCGCAGGTAGATGGTCAGCTCGCGGCTTTCTCTGCGCAGCTCTTCTTCGCTGTAAGTTCTTTTTTCCGCGGCCCATTGCAGCTTTAGATTTTCTTCGATTTCCAGCTGGCGATAGCCTTTAACCAGAATGCGGTATGCGTATTCTTCGGCATGTTCCGGGAAGCAAAGCGTTTTGGCGATGCCCACACCGTCCATTCCGCGGTTGCGCATGGCGTCGAGTCCCTTGTCGAGCACAATGCCTGGAATGGGCACGGTGCCGTTCACGGCGGCCACACCGCAATTGGTTTGTCCTGTGGCGTGCTGGATGCGCTCCATGAACAGCTGTTCATCGCGGGCGATTTCCTTCTTGATTTCCTCATTGATCCGGAAGCGATGGTCTACACGTTCCTTCAGACCCAGCCAGTGAATTTTATCGAACCGACCGCGCAGCTGCCGGATGTCGTTAAATCCCAAAGCCGCCAGGGCGCGAATCACCTGCATCTGCATGATGGTGAAGGCGTTGATAATCTGCTGGGTGTTCTTATCAATATCGCGCAGTTTTTGCATGGTTAAATTACTGGTGGCAATACCACGTGAACAGCCGTCGTGGCAGTTGCGGTTGCGGTCACAACCGATGGCCACCAACGGAGCCGTGCCCCAGATGACACCGTCTGCACCCAGAGCCACTGCTTTAATCACGTCTTCATAGGTGCGGATGCCGCCGGAAACGATAAAACGCACATGGTTGCGCAAACCATCCTGCACCAGGCGGTGGTGGATCAGCGGGATGGCGTATTCGATATGCATGCCCATCTGTCCCTTAATGATGTTAGGAGAGGCGCCGGTGCCCCCGCGCGGTCCGTCCAGCCAGATTTCCAGTTTCATGCCATGCTCACGGGCGTAGGCTTTCATTTCTTCCGTGCAATCTTTTTCTTCCACCGGGCCAAATTTGGCCTTGACGATCTCCGTGGTATTGTCGCGGCTGATTCTGGCCAGGCCGGCAGCGATGAACTCGATATCGATGGAAGGCGACACTTTGATCGCAATAGTGGCGCGGGGATTAATCATGTGCACAATGTCGATGAAGCTTTTGACGTCTTCGATGGAATAGCTGTTGTGGAACGGAAAAGGTGAAATGATGCTGGTGTAGGAATGCTGAATAATGGATTCGCTGTAACGGATTATCCGGTGAAAGGTAATATCGTCCACCTTCTTTTGTTCGTGCAATGTGTACACTTCTTCCTGAATGCGCTGCAAGAGTTCTTTCAACTCTTCCGTGACTTTTTGCAGTTCCTGAGCGTCGTCCAGCACCTTTAGTCCCTGTTCGGAGATGTCCTTTAACGGGTGGCCTTCCTTACCGGAAAGTTTTTTTAGCAGGGCGTACAGTTCGTCCAGTTTTTCCTGGTCAAGCTTTTCCAGCCCCTCGATGCCGCGCAGATACGAGACCAGTTTGTTGACCTTTTGGGCCAGAATATGTCCACCGATGCCCATCTTCGCGCCCTGACTGTAGGCGATCACCACGCGGCGGGCTTTGCGGATGGTTTCTTTAGTGACGCCAAACAGACCGGTCTTCATTTCCGTGGAAACGTAAGGTTCGTCTTTTTCATCCACGACGACCAGGAAATGAAAAGGCTTCAGGGACGGGTAGTGTTTGATCTTTTCGTAAATATCGGGATGTGATTCGGGTGTGATGCCGTTCTGCATCAGAATATTGCGCATCTGACCGATGGTGTAATCGCGTCCGTTTTCAAACAGCGGCTTGAGTAGTTTGATCTGATTTTCGGTGAAAAAAATCGGTTCGCCTTTGGAATTCAGAAAAAAGCTGGTGGGATAGCCGCCCTCGCCGGTATCGTACTGGATGCCCAGTTCACGGGCAGCGGTAACGTGCGCCTTCCAGGTATCCAGACCGATGGAACCCACTGATTTGCCTCCGAACATCCAGGGAGCTTCCAGAATCAAGCCTTTGTCCAGAGGCAGTGCGGTTTTCACGCCGTCCAGATCAGGTTCCCTGATATCCATGGGATCTTTGTTGTACAGGATTTTCATTACGTCGAATCCGTCGCCCAACAGGCCGGTGGCTTTAACGTTGTTCAGATCGAGCATTTCCGGATCGCCAGCGGCCATTCGGCCCATGGTTTCGATCAGATTGCCCGGCCACACGAAGTCCCGTTTGTAAAGCAGCTGATTGGTGTCGCCCAGGCGGTAAAAGTTGTGCGGTTTGCCGTCTGAAACGATTTTCTTCTTGAGATAGGAATATGGGCGAACCTGTTCGGTGGGAATGGGATCTTCCTTTATGAGTTCATCGTTGAGACGCTCATACTCGCGGATCAGATCGCTGCGGTTAAAAATATCCCTCTGGATACGGTCTTCGATCTGATGGAAGTCGATCAGCCGGCCCTCTTCGCCCACGGTTTTCTTGATGTCTTTAAATCCCGAAGCGCCCAACACTTCCAGAATCTGCACCTTACGCGATTCGGCCTGGTTATTGAGCCGCTCCACCGCCCATTCCACATCCAGGCTAAGCAGTTTTTCGGTGGTGGCTTTTTGTTCGATAATGGCTCTGTAAGCAGAGGCGTCCAGAGCCAGCAAGGCGGCGAAGTCAATCATGGTTCCTTCCGCGCCGCGCTGAATGGTCTTTTGAGAATCCGAGGCCAGCCGGATTCCTCCGGAGGCAATGATGCTGACCTCATGGCGCCGCCCGATACGCATCAGGTAGTGGTGCAGTGCACGGACGGCGTTAGAAGTGACGAAGTACTCGTCCTTGTTGCGCAACCCGTGTATATGCAGAATGTCGATGCCCTGATTGAGCAGGTGCGTGACTTTTTCTTTGATTTCCGATGTGGGGGTCAGGGATCCGATCAGATCGTATTCCGAGATTTCCAGGTAGCCGCTGATCAGCGGGCGTTGTTCGCGGGCCGCCGCGGCCGATTCGTAGATGTAGTTCAGGGTGCGTTCGATCTGAGGATGATATTCCACCTCAAACACTGGCATACGCCACAGGTCGGTCAGAAAATCGCGGTTTGTATTGGGATTGACAATAATGCGATGAATCAATTCGTGATCCACCCGCGGCATGATGACCGTCGGCAACTGCTGGTATCCACCTTCGGTGATGAAATAGTCGTAATGCTCCAGCAGGCGTTCCAGTTGAATCGCCACCAGAGATTTCTGAATTTCGGCCACACGGATCAGCGCCAATTCCACCCGGCCGTTGCTCTGAAGCGGAATGGTATTGTACAGGATGGGCGTCATGAGTTTAATGTTCGGATGCACGGGATTGACTAA
>CAZJNP010000148.1:0-7083 GCA_964547355.1 uncultured Calditrichaceae bacterium | reverse complement strand
GCTTAAGCCTCTCCTACGCATCATCACCTCCAGCCCTTCGCTTGGTTCCAGAGCCCGAATCAGCACCGCGTGCGGGACGCCCTCCCGGTTCGTAATAATATTAAACAGATGATACATACCGTAAATCAGATAAACGTAGGCCACGCCGCCAGCCCGGTACATGACCCGGGTGCGTGACGTGTGCCTGCCGTTGTAGGCGTGAGAAGCCCTGTCTGTGATCCCGGCGTAGGCTTCCGTTTCCACGATCATACCGGCCGTGCGTTGACCGTCGAAATTGGTCACCAGAAATTTTCCCAGCAGTTCCCGGCTGATTTGAACCACGTCCGGGCGGCGGTAAAAGTCAAGGGGGAGTACTTTATTCATCACTTTAGCCAAACGAAGTAAGGGAATAGAACCGATCTCTTACGCATATCAAAAAGCGCATCGCTATGTGAAAATTTCTTCATCGCTTACTGTGCGGACCGGAATGAATCGGTGGGGATTTTCTTTCCTTGTTACGGCACTGGCGATAGCATGCAGCCATTCCCGGGTGCGTTCCACACGATAGTAGCGCCGCACATCGTTGTCCGGGAACTGTTCGCCGCCTGCTTTCCATTCGCTTAGGTATCCCTTCAAGTAATTCCAGCCCGCGGCAGGATGTTTCTTTGCCGCCTTGAACAGGGCGCGGGTAATAATCTGGTGCAGGGGATGGTGCAGATGCCAGTCCCGCTGTCCGCGGCTGAATTCTCCCTGGCCGGAGCTAAAACGCGCGTCGGTCGGCCGGGTAGAAACGGCGTACAGGTCGGGCAGCACGGCCACCTGCCAGCCGCGGGTACGGGCTTTTACATTCATCACCGGGTCCCAGGCCCGGCTGCGCCGGATGCCGCCGATGGCATCGAAGCAGGCCTTTTTGACCAGCCGCAGTCCGCCGCGGGGATTGTCGATGCGCTGAAAAGGTTCGATTTTCCAGCGCCCCCGGACGTCTTTCGCACAAAGCGTTCCGGAGACAATGCCGGCCGTTTCGTTTTGATCCAGGTAGTCTTTCAGCCGTTGCCAGTAGGAGGGGCCGAAGCGAATATCAGCGTCCAGCACTCCCAAGTACTCCGCTTGCTGCAATTCTGTTTGCACCTGTCCGAGGCCGCTGATTAAAATTTCGGAAATGTGGAAACCCATGTACTGCGCCCGTTCAGGAATGCGATGGATTTTGATAAAATCGTGGTTCCGGGCGTGCGCAGCCAGCTTGCGGGGCGTTTCGTCGTCGCTGCAATCGTCGATGATCAGCCATACATCCGGCCGAAAACGGCTTTGCGTTACGCAGCGCACCAGATCGTCAATCTGATCCGCCTCGTTGTGCATGGGCGTGAGTAGTACGAACATAGCGTTAGTCCGGTTGCCAATCAAAAACCGCCGCTGCATTTGTTGTTTGCGGGAGCGGTGGCGGTTGTTTTTTTAGTTTGATTTTCCCAGGTGCTCCCCCAAGCGCGCTCCATTTTGAAGCTCCGGATTAAGAAACATCACCGGCGCGTTTCTTTCGCAGATACAGAATCACCAGGGGAATGAAAATGCCCAGGTAAATCAATCCGGCGGAAACCGCGGCGATTTTTATGTTTTTATAGTAAGAATCCGGCCGGAAAATGAGTTCCAGTTTGTGCCGTCCCTGTGGAACGACTATGGACATCACTGCGTGATCGGTTTTGTAAATTTTGTCCACGGGTTGGTCGTCAAGAAAAATTTTCCAGCCCGGAGGATAACTAACCTCGCTGATCACCAGCAATGCGGTTTTGTCGCTGTAAACCTCAAATTCCTCCCGGTTGGAACTAAAGGCCAGCACTTTGGCATAGGAAGAATCCGGCTGAGAAATTTTCTGTGTTAGCGCTTCTTCCAAAATCGCTGTTTGGGCCGGATCGAAGTCCGGACTGTTGATGGTTTTCAGCCGTTCGAGTTCATCCTTGATCACACGCGTTTGACCGACAAAAAAGGCGCGCGGCAGACGTTCGTTGAAACGATACGTGTAAAGCTTGTTCTGCGCGTCGCTGAATGCCGGTGTCAGCATGGAATGCTCGACCGGACCCTGCAGAATAACATATTTTACGTTCAGGATTTTCAGCACGTTCCAGTTGATGGGCAATTTGGGATCTGGTCCGTTGTAAATATTTTTTTCTACCAGTTCTTCGATCACGTACATCTTGATAGGCGAGTACCCGCCGATGGTTTGGTGAAAATAAGCCCAGCGGTTGTCGCCAAACAACTGACCGACCGGAAAAATGCGGAACGTCTCCGGATCGTTCATCAGAAATTTGTCGGTGGGTGTGGGACGAAAATAGCGCTGTTCGATGCGCTTGACGTCGCTGTATTTTTTGCTGACCCGGGCCTGAATGTTCACCAGATCGGCAACGGCGATCAGCCCCAGCGCCAGAACCAGAACGCTGAAATTGATTTTGTTCTTTACGTATCCGATCATTACGCCGCCGGAAAGAAGAACGATGATGATGTAGCGCATTACGTCGTGGCTGAAATATTCCGCGCGAATGGTGCGAATGATCTCCAGGGCCTGCCCCTGCAAACGGTCGCCGCCGGGCTTGGAAAAAGAAGCGCCCTGTCCGTAAAGCCACAGCACAACTCCCAAAACAAAGAAGCCTCCCACCACGTACCAAAGGGTTTTGTGGTCCTTAAACCAGTCGCCGTTTCGTTTCAACTGCGATAAATATTTCAGCCCGTAAAGGGCGAACACGCTGAAGACGAAGTAGGTGACCGTCACGCTCATCATGGGCGCGCGGAATTTGTTAAAAAACGGTACGTAATTGTAGAACAGCGCGTAGAACCATTCCAGATGCCGTCCGAAGGAAAGTAAGATCAGCCACAGGGCAAAAATAAACAGGCTGAGAATGGATTTCTCCTTACGATAGGCGAGTAAACCCAGCAGAGCCAATAACAGCGTGATCAGACCCATGTATTCGTAGCTTTGCGTAAACGGCATATGCCCCCAATAGGTGGGTAGTTCCTGTCCGCGGTAACTGGGGTATTTACTGCCGTCGTATTTTTCGGAAGACATGCCGCCGTAAAAACGGGGCACCAGCCAGGTGAGTATTTCCGAGGGATGGGTGGACCACTGGGTGGCGTACTTCATGGAAACACCGCCGCTGTCTTTGGCCTTGCCCTGATCAACGTCGATCGTGGTTTTTCCGCGCTTGGAATAGGGCAGATATTCCTTAGCCAGGAACAGGGGCTGGGCGGACATGCCGATGGCCAGAACCAGGCCCGCAATCAACAGCCCGGTGGATTTGGCGAATCGCGCAAACTTCCGGTCCAGTAAATCCCGCAGAAGCGGGTATACGCCCAGCGCGAACACCATTACGGCGGTGTAGAATACGATTTGATAATGCTGGGTGCGGATTTGTACTCCAAATGATAAGGCAAACAAAGCGGCGGAAAGAATGTCCCGCCTGTCCAGAAAAAAACGAAAAGAGAGAAAAATCCACGGCAGCACCATTAAGGCTTCAAATTTGGACAGGTGCCCCACTAGGTAGAGCGATTTGTAATGGGGCATTAGAATGAAAATCAAACTGCCGAAAAAAGCCACCAGCGGGCTCATCTTCAAATAACGCGCCAGCAGATAAAATCCCAGCGCGCCAAAAATGTAAAACATGAACACCACGCTGAACCAGCGCCCGAGTTTTTTTAGCAGGGTGTCAACGGAAAACACCACCGGCGACAGGCGATGGTAGAGCGGCATACCGCAAAACAGGTAAGGATTCCACAGGGCGCGTTCGCCGGTTTCTTTTTGAAATTCACGCACCTGGTGCATTTTGCCGATGGTGGCCAGCACGTCCACGCCCTGGGGCGACAGGTGGTCGATGACCAGCGGTTTAAGGAGAATGGCTAAAAAAACGGCAATGACAACCGGCAGCAGAATATCCAGCCATTTCTGGTTGAACCTGGCGCCCGCCACTGGAGCGCTTTGTTTCTCTTTCGCGCTTTTTTTCTTTTTTTTTGCAACTTTGGCCATAAAAATTCTCCGCGTTATTCAACGATACGGGATGTAATCATTTATAATAATTTTCGTAAAAACCGATTTTGGCGTCTCTGTTTAAAATAACCCGGTTCACATAATTGTAAATGAACCCGAATCCGTAACCGAATATCTGAATGGGAATGATCAGAGGCAAATACAGAGCCGGTTTAATCTGTTTGTATTTTCGAACGGCGTCCAGCATGGAGTAAAACACGATCAGAATTCCGAAAGCGAACACCACGTAAAACAGATAACGGGCCGGGCGGAAAAAAACAGCCAGTGCGGCCAGGGTAAAAAAGAACAGGGTGGCCGCCGCCGGCAGGGCGTGCAACGGCTCGAGCATCCCGGAGTCGATCTTGAACAGATTGATGCGGGCCACGCCCCAGTTGAACACCTGCCGGAAAAAACGTTTTATGGTGGTGCGCCGTTTATGGAACACCGGAGCATCCTCAATAAAAACCACTTTGGCGCCGCTCTTAATGATGCGGTGACTGAATTCGATATCCTGTCCGTGACGCAGGTTGCCGAAACCGCCGATTTTTTCCTTTAGCGCCCGACTGAGTCCCATATTAAACGAGCGGGGGTAAAATTTGGCTAACTTTTTCCCCTTTTTGCCGCGCAGACCACCGGTGGTAATGAACGAGGTCATGGAATAGTTGATGGCTTTGAGCAAAGCCGGAAAGGAATCCAGATAGGTGTCCGGTCCGCCGAAAGCGTCGGCCTGCTCGTGCTCCAGGCCTTTTTTGACGTTGGTCAGCCAGGAAGGTGGCACCATGACGTCCGAATCCAGAAAAATGAAGAAATCGCCGCGCGCCTTGTCCATACCCAGATTTCTGGCCGCGCCCGGTCCCTGGCGCTGCTGGGTAAAATAATGCAATGAAAAATCATAGGATTGCCGGGCCTGTTCGATCACCTGCGGGGTGGTGTCGGTGGAGCCGTCGTCGGCGATGATGACCTCAAATTGGTCGCGCGGGAAATCCAGCGCCTGAATGGATTGCAACAGCTCGGTCAGTTCGTCCGCGCGGTTAAAAGACGGGACAATGATTGAAAAGAAGTGGTATTGTTTCATAAAAGTTTCTGTGTTTCTAAATTCAGGTCATTGGAAAAGGTTTTTTATTTAAGAGTAAGAGCAAGAGCAGGAGAACGAGCACGAAAATTTCTCTCCTGCTCCTACTCCTACTCTTGCTCTTTTAATATTTCAATCGATTTCTTCCCGGATTACATATTTCAAATTCTGATCTCTGGTGCTGGTAATCATTTCGCCGATCAGTCCCAGGCTAAAGGACTGGGCGCCCACAATCACCAGTAGCACGCCGAGGAAGAGCAGCGGCCGGTGTCCGATGCCGTGTCCCTGAAACCACAGCACGGTCAGGTAGGTCAGGATGGCTAACCCTGCGGCGCCGAACAGCAGACCCAAAAAGCCGAACAGATGCAGCGGTTTCTGACGGTAACGGGTGATAAACAGTACGGTTAACAGATCAAAAAAGCCGGTTAAAAAGCGCCGTGCGCCAAATTTGGAACGGCCGAACTTGCGGGGATGATGCTGAACGATAATCTCTCCTACCCGGAAGCCCTGCCAGTGCGCCAGAACCGGCAGGTAACGGTGCAGTTCGCCGTAAACCGGAATGGCTTTAATTACGTCGTGCCGGTAAGCCTTTAAACCGCAGTTGAAGTCATGGATGCGGATGCCAGTCAGCAATCGGGTGACGTAGTTAAACAATTTAGAGGGCACCGTTTTGCTGATCGGATCGTGGCGTTTCTTTTTCCAGCCGGACACCAGGTCGAAACCGTCGTTGAGTTTGGCGATCAGATTGGGAATCTCGGCGGGATCGTCCTGCAGGTCGGCGTCCATGGTAATGACGTATTTCCCCTGCGCTTTCTTAAAACCTTCGTACAGGGCGGTGCTTTTACCGAAATTTTTCCGGAAGCGCAAAATGCGGATTTGCGGGTATTTTTCCTTGAGTTTTTTCAGCAGTTCAAAGGAACCGTCTGTGCTGCCGTCGTCTACAAAAATGATTTCATATTGATTGGTCAGCTTTTTGAGCTGTTCCACCACCCGCTGGCATAATTCGTTCAGCGATTCTTCTTCGTTAAGTAAAGGGATTACAACTGAAACATCCATAACGTATTCCGTCTGCTTATTGATTAAAAGATAAATTTATTTGTTTGGCACTGTCTGAAATTTTAATGTTAAAATATTTCCTGTCAATTTTGTGGTTTAACTCCAGCTCTTCGAAATAGAGCGATAGGCCCTGCCGCTTATCGGGACGCACAAAATTAATGGCTTTGGGAAAGTATATCCCGGAGAATTTTTCGAACTGGTCGTAGCTTTTGTAAAACAGAAGCTGATCTCCCTGGTAGTATTCGATCTTTCGGATGACAAGCAAAGCCGGATCGAACCAGATGCGGTAACGAAAACGTCCGTCTTCGGCGTCAAGAAAATACATGCCGTCGCGAATTTCGTAGCTATTTTTCTTTAGAATATCAAAGCGATTCTTGGCCAAAAACACATCACCGATTTCCGACACGTGAAAAGGAAACTGGAACAGGTTTAAGGATTCAAACTGCTTCAATGTGCCGGTCATAAATTGGTTCATAACCTGATTGTAAAAAATAAATCGTTTCGGAGCAATAAAGACTTTGCCCATGGGCAGCCCCAGCGGGCCGGTTATGGACAGCAAAAGGGAATCATTGCCTGAGAGATAAATATCGGCGCTGAAATTTCCGGAAAATTCCGGCGCATCTACTGTGATTTTTGCTTTGGCTTTAAGGGACTGAATCTGCGCCATGCGCATTTCGTTCAATCGTAACAGCTCTTTATACGAAACTTTGTTCAGGTTGGGAGTTACTTTTTTCTGCACGGCGCAGCCGAATAACAGAGCGAGAAGAATTAATAGTACAATCCGTTTCATGAAATATCTTCCTGAATTAAAAATTATTTTGTTACAAACAGTCATTATATAATGCGTACGAGAAAGAGCAGAAGCAGAAGTACGAGCAGGAAAGCGAAAACTTTGACTGCATGTCAGAACTGCATCCACCGTTCCTTCCCTTGCCCTTTCTTCTTCACTTTCCTTTTCGTTCGGCGCACG
>CAZJNP010000147.1:0-7089 GCA_964547355.1 uncultured Calditrichaceae bacterium | reverse complement strand
CGGCCGATGTGTACGGTTTTGGACACTCGGAAGAACTCATTGCAAAAGTAATTAAAGAACGGGGCAAAAAGAATATCGTGATCGCCACCAAAGCCGGTAATGATTTCTATAACGCCACGTCCGAAGACGACGCCGGCTATGGTCCGATCAAGCAAACCTATACCAAAGAGTATCTGATTTTTGCCGCAGAACAAAGTTTAAAGCGTTTAGGCGTGGAGGCATTGGACATCTTGCAATTGCACAGCCCGGACCTGGACAAGCTGGAGAGGGACGAACCCTGGCTGGCTTTGGAGCAACTCAAACGGGACGGAAAAATCCTGCACGCCGGTCTGAGCATTCAGTCATTCAAAGAAACAGAACAGGCCCACCTGCTGGATTTGCATCATGATATTCTGGACGCCATTCAGGTGCGTTACAATCTGCTTGAACGGCAGGCCGAAGAAGTGCTCTTCCCCAAAGCGCTAAAGTACGGCATCGGGGTAATTGTGCGCATTCCTTTGCTATTCGGATTTCTAACCGGTAAATTTAACGCCAACACCCGCTTCAGCGAGGACGACCACCGTAAAATGAACCTGAGCCCGGAAAAGTTGCAGCAATACTTGACCCAACTTGAAAAAATTCAATCGATCTACGAGGCGTTCCCAGACCAGACTAAGGCACAGGTAAGTTTGCGTTTTTGCATATCCCATCCAGCCTGTCAGACTGCTATTCCGGGAGCCAAAACCCCGCAGCAGGTGGCTGACAACTGCGCGGCATCGGATCTGGGGCCTATTCCGGAGGAATTAATACCATCGCTGGATTGATATCAGCTCCGACCGTTTTACTGTAAAAAAGACATGCACGGAACTTTTTTCCGTGCGGATGCTTATCATATTAAATTAGTGTCCAGAGCAGATGTTAACGCATAAAACACTGTTGTATTGGATCAAATAAAAAAAATTGCCCTTAATTCGGGAGCATTATGAATCTCAAAAAAATAACAGATGCGGCTGTATTTTTTCTGGCTTCGTTGCTTATTTTTTCTCTGCTCCGCCTTTTGAGCAATCTGTATTTTCATATTTCCAGTCAGACCCTATTGATTTTGGCGCTGTTAATCATTTCTTTAAGCCGCACGGTCATCATTCGTTTTGCCCAGGAAGTGGTGTTTGCACGCCTCAGACCCAGCTTTGGCCGAAACCTGCATCTGCTGGAAAAACTAAACACGGAAATCAACCATGCCCGGCGATACCACGAGGTAACCCGTCTGCTGTTTGAAACTTTTAATCGCCTGTTCGAAGGTCAACCGTTCGCCTTCTATATCATTGAACAAGAAAACTATCTTTTAGCGCATATGGCGAATCTCCCCGAAGATGCTTTACCCGCGGAACTGAGTGTGTCAATGATGGAAGATGTGGATCCAGAAACGCTCATGCTTCCCCAGTGGCACGGTATTGATTTGCCGATGGAAATAAAAAAACGCTTTATCACAACCGGGTTGAAAGATGTTTACCCGTTTAAGGGACATTCGCGCATTTTTGCATTTTTACTAGTGGACACCGCACGTACCGGAATATTCAGATACACACAAACGCACGAACTCTTTAAGAAAATCCAAAAAAAGGCTGGTTTGATTTTAGAAAACACGGCCCTGATCATCGACCTTGAGCGCAAGCATAAGGAAATTCATAAAATAATTGCGGTCAGCCAGAAGATTCTTTCATCTTTTGATATGAAGAACATTCTCGACTTTATTCTTAAAACGCTCAAGGAAGTTCTTGATTTTGACGCCGCAGCCATATTTTTACTGGATAGTTCCGGAAAGCGATTATTAAGCGTGAGCAGTATGGGATACGCCGATCCGTCGATCACCGAGCTGCGCCTTAAAGTGGGACAGGGCGCTTGCGGATGGGTGGTGGCGTCAAAGAAAACCAGTCTGTTGGATGATGTACATTCCAGCACCCATTATTTTGAAATACGCCCCGAAACTAAAAGCCAGCTCTCGCTTCCGGTGGTATTTAATAATCAGGTGCTGGGTGTGATCTGTCTGGAAAGTAACCAAAGAGGCTTTTTTACCAGCCATCAGGCGGAAACCTTGCAAATCTTTGCCGACCTGGCGGCCATTGCCATACACAATTCCAGGCAACTGGACGTACTGATCGCAAAGAAATCCTTGGAACGGGAGCTGGTCAATGCCGCCAGTGTGCAGCAAAGGCTGTTGGTGCGGCATCCGCCCCATTTCGATGGGTTGAAAATTCTGGCGATGAATCGTCCCAGTTCCTTAGTAAGCGGTGATCTGTACGACCTGATCCGGTACAATGATCATGTTTTGGGCATTGCCATCGGCGACGTATCAGGTAAAGGGGCGGCCGCGGCCCTGATGATGGCTTTGATCTTAGCCGGCCTGCGCAGCCACAGCAAAACATTTATGACCGCTTGTGATGTGGTATATCGCTTGAACAATCTTTTGACGGAATCGACCATCGAAGGGTTGTACGCCACTTTTTTTTACGCCATTGTCAATCTCGAGACAAATCATATCGTTTATACCAACGCCGGCCACAATCCGCCACTTTTAATTAAAGCCAATGGAGAAATCATCCGATTAACAGAAGGCGGTATCGTACTGGGGTTTGTGGCCGACTGGGAATATAAACAAGCCGAATTACCGTTTGAATCCGGAGATTTGCTGATCGGCTATACGGACGGCATTACCGAAAGCATGAATGAAAAGGGTGAAGAATTCGGTGAACAACGGCTGATTGATCTGATTATGAAACACCGTCATTTAAGTATTTATGAAATCAAGGAAAAAATCCTGGAAAAATTACACGCCTTTTCCAGTGATAAAACGCCCATGGATGACATCACGCTGCTTATAATTAACAAAGAGTAACGGAATCAATTCGGTTCCGGACTGTTATGAACGAAAATATAAAAACCGTTTTGTATATCGAAGATGATCCGGAAGCCCGGTTTCTGATGGCGGAAATCATCCGCTATAAAGGATATAGTTACCATTCTGCAAGTACGGGTCTGGAAGGCATCTCTCTGGCAAAAAAACATAAACCGGATATCATTCTTATTGACCTGATTCTTCCAGATATGCAGGGCAACGAAGTGACCACTCTGCTCAAAAGCCTGCCGGAATTAAAAAACACACCTATTATTGCCATCACTGCGGATACACGCAAGGACGTAAAAGAAATGGTGCTTACCGCCGGATGCGACGGTTATATTGCCAAACCGATTAATGTCAGCGAATTTATTTACAAAATCGAAGAATTTTTAGCGGGCAAAAAGGAAAAGGTTAAACCGGAAAGCGAAAAAGAATACCTTCAGCGCTATAACGTCCAACTGGTTTCCAGACTCAAGAAAAAAATATCTGAGCTTGAGGAGTTAAATCAGAACCTCCAGAAATTGAACGAAGAATTGTTTTCCTCCCGGGAAGAATTGGCCCGCTACAACGACCACCTGTTCTATTTAAATACTTTAGCCAACTATTTAAGAACGCTTCATAATCCGGAGACGTTAATTAATCTTTTGCCGGCCAAAATAGTGGAAGCATTTCAAATCAATCGGTGCGTGATCTTTGAAATCGATCGTCAAAACGAAATGTTTGTCCCTCTTTCCGTTCATGGCATGCCGCGTTCCTCGCTGGAGCAGTTGAAAATCAAATACACCACAAGCATCGGAGAAACGCTACGCCAGGAAGACGGTATTTTATGGATTAAAGATCTTACCGAGATCGTTGATCCTGAATTTTTGAAATTCGCAAAAAAAATGAACGCCCGAAATTTCATTTTGGCGCACCTCTCCTATCTGGGCATTCAACAGGACGCCACATCTGTTTTGAGCAATTTATCGAAAGACGAAGACCTGAAAGCAGAACTTTCTTCTTCAAAACGCTTGCTGGTTTTTCTCGACAAAGGCAGCGAGGGACCGGTATTTGCCACATACGAAGTGCGCATTCTTAAATCCTTTTTACAATCGGTTGCGGTGATTTACGAGAATATGATTCTTTACGCCCGTTTAATCGATCTGTACAAAATAAAATCCCAGGAAGCCATTCGCGACGGCATGACCAAAGTCTATAACTACCGCTACTTTATTCAGGAGTTGCAGCGCGAAGCCAACCGTACCATACGTTTTCATACGCCGTTTTCGCTATTAATGATCGATCTGGATAATTTCAAGGAATTCAACGACCGCTACGGACACCCGGAAGGCGATAAGGTTCTGCGCAAAATCAGCCGTTTACTGGATAAACATACGCGCAACACCGATACGGTTGCCCGATACGGCGGCGAGGAATTTTCCATTATTTTACCGGGACTGCAAAAAAAGGAAGCCAAATTAATTGCCGAAAAATTGCGAAAGCTGGTGCAAGAGCATGGTAAGGTAAAAACGAAGAGCCGTGGAAAATATGAACCCGTTACCATAAGCATCGGGGTGGCCAGTTGTCCGGAGGACAGCGTCCAACCGCAAATTCTCATCGAACTGGCGGATCAGGCCTTGTACCGGGCCAAGCGCTCGGGCCGCAACCAGGTTTGCACCGTATAAATTAAATAAGGTAAAACGCGGAGTAACGCAAAGGATACGCAGAGAACCCATAAATGGAAAATTTGAAATAAAAAAACTCTGCGGTTCTCCGTGACTTTTCTGCGCCATTTGCGTTAAAATACAAACGTAAAGAACCACTAAGGAAACTCAGAGAATCCCCCAAAAGTAAAATTTAAACTTAAAAACCCTGTGGTTCTCTGCGACTTCTTAGCACCCTCTGCGTTAAACAAATAATCGCAAAGAAACGCTTATTCTGTTCCGTAAATCCGATCCCCGGCGTCGCCCAATCCGGGCAAGATGTACTTATGGTCGTTTAGCTCCCGATCCAGAGCCGCGGTAAAAATAGGCACATCCGGATGGTGTTCTTCCAGCATTTGCACGCCTTCCGGGGCTGCGACCAAACAAATAAACTTAATGGATTTCCCGCCCGCTTCTTTCACAAAATCCACCGCCGCCACCGCGCTTCCGCCCGTGGCCAGCATGGGATCGATGACGATGACCTCGCTTTCTTCCAGATTAGGAGGAAATTTCTGGTAATACTCCACCGGCCGCAACGTTTGCTTATCGCGGTACAACCCCAAGTGTCCCACCCGTGCGTGGGGAATTAGTCGCAAAATGCCGTCGCTCATGGCCAGGCCGGCCCGCAGGATGGGAACGAGGATGACGGATTTGGCCAGTACGTACCCTACGGTTTTCTCCAGGGGCGTTTCCACTTCCCGCTCACGAACCGGAAAATTGCGCGTAACTTCGTACACCATCAGGCCGGAAATTTCATTTAGCATGGTACGAAAATTCAAATTATTGGTGCGCTTGTCCCTCAGATAAAACAGCTTTTGTTGAATGAGTGGATGATCCAGAATATGCAGATTTTTAAACTTCATGTATTTCGCCTTCCTGATAGAATGTCTCGCTGATTTGTTTATGGACCTGCTGCAATAGTATATTTCGATCTTCAAATTTCCATTCGCTGGTGTCCACCGGCGGAAGAAAGCGTACTTCGATGACCCCGTGGCCAATTTTAAGGCTCTTCTTTTTCAGGATGTCAAAGGAGCCTTTAATCACCGTTGGGACAATAGGAATTCTCCCCTGGATGGCCATAATAAATCCGCCCTTTTTAAACGGACGTATTTTCCCGTCCCGGCTGCGCGTCCCTTCAGGGAAAATAATTACAGACACGCCGTCCTTAATTCGGTTTAATGCTTTCTGTAATGTGGCACGCGCTTCGGCGCTATTGCCGCGATCGATGGGGATCATCCCCACGGCGCGCATCCCCTGGGCAAAAACGGGAATACGAAACAACTCTTTTTTAGCAATAAACCGAACAGTGCCCGGAATGGCCACCACACAGGCTAAAATATCAAACGCGCTTTGATGGTTAGGCATGTAAATATAATTCCGGGCGGGGTCGATGTTGTTCAGACCCTTTACACGCACCTTCACTCCGGATACCCAGAGAATGACCCGTGCCCAAGTACGGATGATCCCATTGGTCCATCCGGAATAGGGATTAAAGATGCCAACGATGACCGCAACTATAGAGAAAATAGCCGTAAAAAAGACGGTGTTTAAAAATACCCAGATCAAACGTAACATACTTTATCTGCTTGTGTATGTAACTGATACATGCCTAGTATTTCCTGCGAAGCACGTCCAGACCGTTCAAATAGGGACGCAGCACCCTGGGAACAACGACGGTTCCCTCATCTGTCTGGTAGTTCTCCAAAATCGAAACCATTAGCCGGGAAGTGGCCAGCCCGGAGCCGTTTAAGGTGTGCACAAACTCAGGTTTGGCGCCTTTTTCTCTACGAAAGCGTATATTCGCCCGGCGGGCCTGGAAATCCTCGAAATTGCTGACACTGGACGCCTCCAGCCACTTCCCTTCCGCCGGCGACCAGGTCTCGATATCATAACACTTGGCAGCGGCAAAGCTCAAATCGCCGCTGCACAAAAGCAGCACTCGATAGGGAATCTCCAGCATTTCCAGCAGGCTGGTGGCTTCTTCCAGCAGTTGCTCATGAAAACGGTAGGAATCTTCCGGCTTTACAAAATTGACCATTTCCACTTTGTTGAATTGATGCACCCGTAAAAAGCCGCGGGTCTCTTTACCGTAAGAACCGGCTTCCCGGCGGAAACAGGCAGTGTAAGCCACATATTTCAGCGGCAATTGATCACCGTCTAAGATTTCATCCCGGTGCATATTGGTTACCGGCACTTCGGCGGTGGGAATCAAAAACAAATCGTCTTTTTCTGCCAGATACATATCGTCTTCCAGCTTGGGCAACTGTCCGGTGCCAAACATGCTTTCGCGGTTAACCAAAAACGGCGGGAAGATTTCCGTGTATCCGTTGCGATAGTTATGCACATCCAGCATAAAATTAATCAGGGCGCGCTCGAGACGGGCGCCGTCCCCTTTGTACACCGGAAATCCGCTGCCGGTGATTTTGCCACCGCGTTCAAAATCCAGAATCTCCAGCCGCTTGCCTAATTCCAGATGGTCTTTTATTTCAAAATCAAACTGCGGCAGTTCGCCCCAGCGCTTTACTTCCACAT
>CAZJNP010000146.1:0-7095 GCA_964547355.1 uncultured Calditrichaceae bacterium | reverse complement strand
CGCCTCGCCCGGTTGATATTTATAATAACGAAATTCCGTAGGCCGTCGCAGGGCAGAATCGCTTGAAATGATCATTTCCGTCAATCCGTTTGCCCGGCTGCCCACCCAAAGATGCCCGCGGTAATCCTCAAAAATGACGGTAATATCATCGCCCGGCAGGCCGTGCTGCGTATCGTATTCTCGATATTGTTCCGTGCTGGGATTCAACTGAATCAGACCGAAAAGGTGGCCAATCCAGAGCGCGCCGGTATGATCCAAAAAAAACTTCCAAACCAGCAATCTGTTGGAATAGCCGGTTAAACTATGCCGGATGGAATGGCCATCCCACTTATCCAGACCCATTTGGGTTCCAATCCAAATATTGCCCAAGCTGTCCTCGGCAAGTGCATGTATTCGATTGTCACCAAGAGCATAGGCACCACCCTTTTTCTTTATAAGATAGAACACAGGCGTATGGTTCGCTCCCAAAACGGCAATTCCGTCCTGCCCTGTTCCAACCCATAAACGATGTTTACGATCAACCAAAAGCGCATTGACCATTGCATTGCCTAATAGGCGTTTTGCCGCTTGTCCGTAAATTCCTTTGAAACGCGGTGGCGATGTATCTAACACGTTCAACCCGCCGCCCCAGGTTCCTATCCACAAATTAAGTGTTTTATCCAGAAAAAGGCAGCGTACATATTGGGCGGAAATCTTGTCATCATCGGAACTTTGATCGCTAAAATGCGCTTTAACCCGGTAATCTACAATCCGGTACAAGCCCCGGGTTTTGGTGCCAACCCATAAGGCGTTTGACTCATCCTTTATTAAGGAAGTGATGATACAATTTTCCAGTGACGAAATTTCTCTTTCTTCTAACAGGGAAAATGTTTCAAGCCGCCCTTTTTCCTCATTGAATTGTTTTAATCCGTTCAGGGAGCCAAGGATTAACCGGCCATTTACATCAAGCATGGCCGTAATAAAATTATCCGTTGAAATCTCATCGCGTCCCAGAAAAAAGAAAGAAGTCCAACCCCCTGTACTCGGTTCAAGAATGTTTAAACCTTTTTTAGTACCGGCAACAATTTGTCCATTAATTTGCCGAACGCAACTCACAAAATTATTGCTTAGACCGGTGCTTTCATCATAAATACGTACGCGGTTACTATCCGGGAAAAAACAAACCAACCCTTTGCCCCAGGTGGCAAACCATAAATGACCCGCGGAATCTTTCAAAATATCCTGTATCCACACCTGCGAAAGGTCCGGTCGACTACTCTCGCCTTGAAAAAAACGATGGATTTTCTCGGTACGTAAGTTTAGCCGATTAATACCACCGTGGTGGGTGCCGATCCATAGAGAGTTTCCGTCCGGCAAAAGGCAGGTCGCCCAATTATCGCTTAAGGACAAGCTGTCGTCCGCTTTAAACCGAAATACTTTAAAGGTATATCCATCAAACCGATTCAGACCGTCCTGTGTAGCGATCCAGATAAATCCGCTGGAATCCTGGGCAACGTCAAACACGACGCTCTGTGATAAACCCTGTTCCAGAGACAGGGCCTTAATTACGTTACCGAAAAGAAAATTCCCGAATAAAAAATACCACAACAAGCCCCGGAAAAGCGCTTTCATTTCAGCTCCATAGATGGGTGCGGACGGGAAAACATTTTTTTCAATTTAGGGCTTTTTAACATGAATCTCAACGTATCCCTGACGCTGAACTTAACGGATCAGCAACAATTTTTGTCTGGCATAAAACCGCGTCGTTTTCATCGTCACAAAGTAAATCCCGGCCGGTTGTTCCAAATCGTTTTGATCTTTTCCGTCCCAGCTTAACCGGTAGGAACCAGCCGCCGCCGCACCACGGTAAAGTTCCCTTACCTGCCGCCCCAGGGCGTTGTAAATTAGAATGCGCACCATTCCCTGCGTGTTTGAACCGGGCGGAATATCAAACCGAATCGTCGTTTGTGGATTAAAGGGATTGGGATAAGGCGGATAAAGCCGAAAAGCAAGCTGTTCACCGGCGGGTTCGCTATCCAATTGGTGCGCTTTCGGAGTTGCCTTTATGATAGTGTGGTAGGTCACAACGCCGGAAAAATCACGATCGGCTAAACGATAATAATAGGTTATTCCGTTGACAACCGCACGGTCTTCGAAGGAATAGCGCTGTAAAGAACTGGTGGTGCCGTGACCCTTTACTTCCGCAAGCTGTAAAAAATGGCGTCCATCGGTGGAACGTTCAATGACAAAGGCTTCGTTGTTGATTTCCGACTGGGTGCTCCAGGTTAGGGTTACCATACCGTCACCGGCCTGAGCCGTGAAAAAGACCAGTTCTACCGGTAAGTTGCCGTCCTCCACCAATCCCAGCACCGCCGCGTTGTCCATAATGTAGGCCGAACCCACGTCGGCACTATCCACAAACACGCTGTCAAACGGAACCCCTGCCACGGAATGGGTTTGCGCCACGGCGACGGAAAAGCCGTATTCGTCACCCCTATCGGTTCCGCTATTATGGCGTTTAACAAAGCTCCAGGTATGGTCGTTTTGCAGGTGATAGGAGTAAATAAATCCCACCCGATCCGCGTCGTCTGCGACTCGTTCCCGCGAGGAACCCACCACTAAAAACTGGTTGTACATATCCACCGATATGCCAAACATATCCTGGACTTTGGTGTACAGAGGTAAAAATTGATTTACTTCGCCCCAGTTGTCTGCCACGGGGTGATTTCTATAGAACACATACACGCTGCCGATATTATAGGAAGTACCGTCGGTTTCTTCATCATGGTTATTGGCGCCCACCGCCAGATAATCCCCCCAGATGGTCACCGATTTACCAAAGTTATCGGCGCCGTCGGTATCGCTGCCTTTAAGCACTTTGATCTCGCCCCAATTATCCGCGCCACCTTGATTGCGGTAATACAAATAGGCCCGGCCTTCCCCGCCATAAGCTCTGGCGCCCACAATGACGTAATCGCCGTAAATGTCCACCGAACCACCAAATTCCTGCGAATTGTCGTCTGTATTGCTGGGACGAATCTTTTTCACCAGTCCCCAGTTATCCGTGCCGCCGGCGTTACGGTAATAGATGTACGCTGAACCGCCACCGATTCCGTTGTCCCAATTCTGATACGCGCCTACAATTAGATAATCACCATACAGGGCCACGGCTTTTCCGAAATAATCTCCGCCAGCATGATCGTAAGCGTAAATCTTTTTAACCAGTCCCCAGTTATCGGCGCCGCCCTGATTGCGGGCAAAAAGATATACACATCCCTCGTTGTTGCTATTTATGTATTTATCCGGAACACCGACCACGCAGTAATCACCAGAAATGGAAACCGCCTGGCCAAAATCATCATACCCGTCATCTTCCGGATCGGTTAGTTTTTTTATCCGGCTCCAGGAAGCGCCGTTCCAGTGAAAAATATAAGCCGCTTCTTCAGAAGTAGCGTACAAATCCACATTGGGCGCGCCAATAACGCAATAATCGCCGCTAATGCTCACCGAATAGCCAAATTGATCCGAGCTGTGCGGCGAGCTGGCCAGCACGCGGTCGTCCTGGGCATGGGCGGCATTTAGCCCCAAAAAAATCACAATACTGAAAATTATCTGTTTCATGATTCGTTTCCTGTATATTCTTTAATTGACAGTTTAGCGTATATAGACCATTTTTTTCACCTGTTCAAAGCCGGTAGAAGTTTTCAGGCGATAAAAATAGACGCTGCTAGACAGATTTTGCGGTTTAAATGCGATCTGCTGTTCGCCTGCGGGTAAAATACCTTTGTGCAGAGTTTTTATCCTTTGTCCATTAGCGTTAAACACTTCCAACTGCACAAAACAGCGCTCCGGCAGGCTAAAAGTTATGGTGGTGCTGGGATTAAAGGGGTTGGGATAATTCTGGTTCAGCGTAAACGTATGAGGCGTTGTGCCGGATTCCATGCCGCTGGGGCCGGTCTGTTCGTACCAGGCAATCTTATCATCGTAATAAAAACAACCCAGCACATCTAAATCGCCATCGCCGTCCAGATCAACCACGTAAGTGCCTTTTCCCGAAGTAGCGCTGCCGTCGTAAACCATTGAGCGGGTAAAGGACTGACTACCGTTATTCTGGAACCATACAATATCAGAATAACCGATACCCACCACATCCATATGGCCGTCAGCATCCAGATCCGCGGGGAATACGTCGTTAACAGCGCTCAGCGTACCCACATCCTGAGCATCCAAATAAAAATTCGCCACCAACTGATACCAACTAACATTGTCATCCCCATAATAGCCCACTACCAGATCACTATGGCCGTCGTTATTTATATCGGAAAAAGCAACAGAAACAGGATTGTCTTTGGAATCTTCAACCAGTGCCCCGGTAGTAAAGTCACCCGTTCCGTCGTTTATCCTATATTCTACTTTATCGTCGCTATCATAGGCAACAACCACATCCACATCACCGTCGTTGTCAGCGTCACAAGCGTCTATACTACGCGGGCCGTTATGGCTTGCTCCAAAAGAATGAGCTGTAAAATTCTGGCTGCCGTCATTTTCGAACCAGATGGGCCGGTAAAGGTTGTGTCCCAAAGCCAGAACGTCCAGGTATCCGTCGCCGTTAATATCAGCAACCGTCACATCAACGGCAGCGTCCACCGTGTTGGAGATCAGATGCTCTGTAAAATTTTGGCTGCCGTCGTTTTCATACCAGGCAATCTTATCGTCGTTTTGCGAAGCGGAGAGTACATCCACATCGCCGTCACCGTCCAGGTCTACCGCGTAAACCGCCCGCGCCCACGAAGCAGTGTCGGAGATCACATGCATGGTAAAGTGTTCGCTGCCGTCGTTCTCGAACCAGGAGACCCTGCTATCGTGATTGGACGCGGATAAAACGTCCACGTCGCCATCCTGATCCAGATCTATGGCGAACAGACCTTCCGGTCCGCTGGCTATCATGGAAGTTAGGTAGTGCTCGCTAAAATTCTGGCTGCCATCGTTTTCATACCACACACATTGATCATCGGAACCGGATACAGCGGCAATGTCTGTATGACCGTCGCCGTCCAGATCGCCACCGTACACCGCCTTACAGTCATTGATCGTGGTGGTAACTGGATGCTCTGTAAACGATGCCGAAGAGGTCGATTCGAACCAGGAAAGGCCATTATTATTTTCAGCCAGAATATCTAAATCGCCGTCGCCGTCCATATCCACTGCCATTAAGTCCTCCGAAGAAGCATTTATTTCATTCTCTTTAAAATTTTGCGCGCCGTCATTTTCGTAAACGGTTATATGATCAAAGGAAGAACCGGCAATGATGTCTATGTTGCCATCGTTGTACATATCCGCAGCCCAGATTGTTGAAGCGTAATTAAGCGTGCCCACCCGGTGTTCCGTAAAAGAAAGGTAATTTTTATATTGTTCGTACCAGGCGATTTTCCCGTCATCCATAGAAGCGGACACCACGTCCATGTAACCGTCGCTGTTGATATCGCTGGCGTACACGTCATAAGGCCGGTCCGCGCTGTCTGACACAACATTTTCGGTGAACTTCTGGTCACCTGAATTTTCGTAAAGAACAATTTTATCTACGTTTTCCAGGGCTGCTAAAATATCCACATCACCGTCATCATCCATATCAACTGCAAACACACTGCGGGCGCCATCCGCTGTATCGGCGATGATATGCTCGGTAAAACTTTGCTTACCGTTGTTTTCCAGCCAGGATACTTTATCATGTCCGGAAGAGGCGATAACCACATCCACATCATTGTCGCCGTCCACATCCGTAGCGTAAATTGCGGTGCAACTCGTGTAAGCTAATACATGTTCTATAAAGTGTTGACCGCCTAGGTGTTCGTACCAGATTAAGCGGGATTCATAGGATGAGTTGATAAGTATGTCGTTATTTCCGTCCCGATCCAGATCCACCATAAACACCGCACTGGGAGAATGAATGGAAGAATCCGCCCCGGAAATGATATGCTCCACAAAATTGGTTTGCGCAAAAACGCCCGAAACCATCAACAAAAAAACAACAAAATATCCTTTTTTCATGATTCTCTCCTGGTTTTTTTCGGTTTCCTTATTAAATTCGGAAGATTAGATCAAACATAAAGCCCCTGCTTTGTCGCATAATGATGTGATTTTTACCGAAAATATACTCTTTCTGGAGTGTAAGTCGTCTTTGCCGACCATTCTTATCGCTTGAATATATCCAGAAATGTTTCTATCTTAACCTTTGTTTAGAACTAAAACAGATAGGAACATCGTCAATAAATGCGACTAAAAATTATAGAGGTCAACAATCTGACCAAGCGGTTCGGGAAATTAACTGCGGTTAACAATCTGAGCTTTACCGTTTACAAAGGAGATGTATTCGGTTTTTTAGGTCCGAACGGCGCGGGGAAAAGCACCACCATCCGGATGTTACTCTCTTTAATCAAACCCAGCTCCGGTTCCATAAACATCTTCGGCCAATCGATTAACTCCCATCGAAAGGAAATATTAGGCCGCATTGGAGCCATCGTGGAAAAACCGGATTTTTATCTCTACCTGACGGCCTACCAAAATTTACAACTGCTGGGAAAAATCTCCGGGAAAAATATCTCTCCTTCCCGGATTAATGAAATGTTACGGTTGGTTGGATTGGCTTCACGGGCGGATAGTGAGGTTAAATCCTTTTCGCATGGCATGAAACAGCGATTAGGCATTGCTCAGGCCTTGCTGCACGACCCGGAGCTGATCATTTTGGATGAACCCACTACCGGACTTGATCCGCAGGGTATGAAAGAGATCCGCGAACTCATCATTCACCTTTCACGGGAAAAGGGCAAAACGATTTTTCTCTCCTCTCATATTCTCAAGGAAATTGAAGAAGTGGCAACCCGGCTTCTCATTATTAATAACGGAACCACACAGGTAGAAGGCGAAGTGGAACAATTACTAAACCAGGAACTGTCAGTTCGTATCGACGTGGATAATGTATCTAAGGCCTTAAAGGCACTGGTTCAAACGCCATGGGAAAGTAAATTAACATCTTCCGCTGACGGTCATCTGTTTTTTTCTGCGGAAAAAGAAGAGGTTCCCCTGTTAATAAAACAGCTTGTTGAGGCGGGGATAAAC
>CAZJNP010000145.1:0-7112 GCA_964547355.1 uncultured Calditrichaceae bacterium | reverse complement strand
TATCTACACCGGGCGATGTTAGCCCAAAAAGGAAAGCATCTAAAAAGTAAGGCTCTCCCTGTTTTAGCTGTGTTTCACCCAGTGCATCCGAATACTCATAATAAGGATGACTCTGGTACTGAGTCGTCCATAGCAAACGCACCATTTCTATCCGGAAAGACTGGAGAGGAATGTACAAACCTCCTTCCAAACTCCAGCCGCCGTTTTGTGAACGCGCCATTATTTCTTCGCTAAGCGTTTCCGAATACTTTAAATCCGGTCCGTTGTTTAACCAGGCAATTCCAAGATGGGCGTTGATATATAACTCAGCGAAACCAGCAAATTTATAAACCGGGATGCTTGCAAAAAAGCCGTAATCATACAACCAGGAAGAAGCTTTTCCTCCCAGATTTTCTGGGCCGATATCCGATTGCAAATTTTTCACATTCGCTCCGGCAGAAACAAAAATACCCTTGGTCCAGGCAATGCTCAGACCGATTGCTTTTACATCCTCATGGGCGTCATAATCAATGGTTTGACCGGAAGACGCCGCCCAGCTGTTGGTGCCCAGATTCAATCGGCTGTACCCCGCCCGTGCGGAAGTTTCAAAAGGAAAGGAGGGCGATAGCCGAAAAGCTGTTTCGCAGGAAAAAGCCGTTTGGCTAAATGTTTTGTGTGTGTATGGCTGCCAGTGGTTGCGAGTGAATGCAGCACTAAAAAATACGCTGTCTGTTTTTTGTTGTGCTGCGGGATTGTAGATAAAAGCCATCGGATTTTCCCAGGGTAGAGCCACACCGCTTCCGGCTACGCCACTGTAAACCCCGGAGGCCGGATACAGCAAAAACCAGCGATCCTCATCTCCCGCTTGACCAAACAGATGCTGTATTAAAAAAAGTAAAACCCACGCACTCCATCGAAAAACCCTACTTGCTTTTCGCATTGCTCTCCTATGGAATGATATGCTGTATATTTCGATAGCTTTATTAATTTGACAAAACGGTTTGTAATTTTACTCCAATATAAAAACTCCGTCCTTAATTTCCAATCCCTTTCATAAATCGGTTCCAGACATAGATTGAATTTATCGCCTCTTGCTTTCGAGATTTTTTTTCTTTACTATGAAGGATGTTTGGTGTAAACCCTTAAACAAAAGTCAAAACAAAACATAAACATACTGGTATGCTTCTGATGGACAACCCAAAAATTCACAAAGAAAAACAAAATTTTCATCTGGAGCGTACTAAAAATATTTATGAGGATCTTCGTTCTGCTCCCATTGCTCCAATGGTGCCCCTGCCGGATATCAACGACCCGTTCAATCTTGATTCCGTGGGCGTGAAGAATACACCGCTCGGAAGAACGATCTACAAAACATCTCTCGTCTTACGCCGCTTTAACCGCTTTTATCGTAGTCTGGATCAAAACCTGAGCCACTATCTAAAAACGGTGGATCTACGCGGCGGCATTCTATTCGCACCGGTGATTTCCGCTACCCTGGCACTGGCGGACGATCCGGACAAAACCGATCCTGTTCAGCGGGCCGCCAGTCTGATTTTGGCCGCTTACCAGTTGTACAACGATCTGTATTCCGGCGCGCTGGAACCCGAAGAAAGCAAAGGCGTGCGGTTGAATATGTGCCAGTATCCCAATTTGTTTTCCACCTCTCTGACCGTTGAAAACCATGCCGGGCGTATTTTCAAAAGTACACAGCGCGATTACGTGACCGTCTTGCACCGCGGGCAGTTTTTCAAACTGGAGGTGGGCGACCCCAGCCAATTGCCGCCGCCTGATCGGCTGTCGTCCACATTGCGCGCGCTCATCGATGCAGATGCTCCCGCCCAGCCTTCTCCGGGAATTTTGACATGCACGCCCAATCTGCTGCAAATCAATTACTTCTCCGCCCTGCAAAAACAAGCGGAAAACCAACAAGCCCTGGAAATTTTAAAACACAGTTTTATGACCTTTGCCCTCGACCTGGACGATCAACCAGCCACGGATGCGGAAGCGCTCTTTTTGGCCCATAGCCGGAACTGCCACAACCGCTGGCATCACGCCAGCGTGCAATTGGTAATTTTTGGAAACGGCAAAGCCTGCGCCATTTTCAACTTTAACGCGTATCTGGATGGCAACACCATGATGCGCGGCGCAGCGGAAATACAGAAACGAGCCGCTCGCTTAACCATCCCCAAGCCGTCACAACAATCACCGGCCGCCCTTCTTCCATTCCAACAACTGAGCTGGCACATTCCCCAAAATATGCTTGAACAATCCCACAAAGCATACCGCAGAATTCAGGACGACCAGCAGGCTACTTTTGAATTGCCAGGATTCGGCAGCACTTTGTTCGAAAAGCTGGGCCTGCCTGGTGTGCCTTTTTTCGTGACCGCCCTGCTCTGGGCCACCTGGGAAATTTCCGGTGAATTCCCCAACATTCACCAGTTCCTGAGCATGACCAAATACCGCTACATGGATCTGACTTCCACCAATGTCACCACCGATGAAATGATCCACTTCCTGCGGAAAATATCACGATCCAATTTGCATTCCGACGCCGCGTTTGCGCTTTTACAGCAAGCCATTCAATCCCAGATCAACCGCATGCGCCGGGCGCGTAAAACCATTAGCATCGGCTATTTGATGCTCCTGTTCAGCGCTACCTTGCCCAGATGGCACAAATTGTATAATATCCTGATTCATTTCCTGACTTTAGCCGCTTTAAAAATTACCGGACAATTTAAAGATAACCGCAGGCATATTTCCGTTTCCCATCCCTATATTTACAAAGAGGTACCTTTGGTGGGACGGCCCGGCGTGCGACTGCCGTATGTTAAGTATTACGCCCTGCACTACCAGATTTGGCCGGACCGCACGGTGGTTACCATCATGCCGGGAATGAAGTGGCGTGTACCCAACCGCGAATTTATTGAGCGCATCCGCGAAAAACTAACCGCACTAAAAGAGATCGCCGAAGGAAAGGGATGATTCATTTATTGTAGAGTACTGCTACATTTTTTTAGTTGGAATATTTTGAAACCAGGTTTTTTATATCTTCTTCTAACCTTAAAATATCCTCGGTTGCTGTATTCCAAACGACCTGGGTATCAACTCCGAAACAATCATGAATTAATTTATCTCGCATGCCGGCCATAAAACGCCATGGAATCCAAGAATAATTTTCCTTTATCTCTTTTGGTACTTTCTTCGAGGCTTCGCCAATAATCTCTAAGGCAGGAATCACGGTATATTATGTTTTTATATCTTCCTGAAATGTAGGGTAATCTATATTTTTTAGAAACAATTTTATATTAATGATTGAATCTAAAATATCATTCAAATAATCGATAATGATTCTATCTTTTTCTTTCATAGTATCGATTGGGCTTCAGCTAATATTTTTTTCCCAATATTTGGCTTTAAAGAACTTCTCATCACCAAATCGACTTTAACACCAAGTATTTCGCTTAAATAATCTTCCAATTCAATAAACTTAAATAAAGAAGGTGCTTTTGAAAAAGAAACTAAAACATCCAAATCACTATTTGCTTTTTGTTCATTGCGGACAAATGAACCAAACACTTCAAGAGAGGTCACATGATATTGTGACTGAAGTTTTGGCAATTCTTCTCGTAACTTAGAAATTATGTACTTCAATTCATTTTTCATATTTTAAAAAATGCTAAAATATTTTTGGAATAGCAAATTTTATCTACAGGTGTACAATAAATATCTTTTCCATTAACATTAACAAGCACAGGTAAATTTTAGTCAAATCTAATCAACGTAAATAACATATCACTCCTAATAGAGTTCTGATCGTTTAATCTCCGCTTTCTTAAACGCATGGAGAAATCGTCATTCTTATACCCTGCCCCTTCTCATTCTCCTACTCGTGCTCCTTATCTTGCTTTAACTACCCCTCCCTTTTTTTTCTTTACCGTTTGGAAATATTTCCATTTCATCCTAAGTTCTCTCCCAAAAACGGAAACGGACATGCAACGCATTTACCTTGACCACAGCGCCACAACGCCGCCGGACGCCGCCGTCATCCGGAAGATGGCGGCATGGAGCGCACAGCATTTCGGCAATCCTTCCAGCATACACGCTTTCGGCCGGGAAGCAAAGATTAAAATCGAAGAAGTGCGCACAAAACTGGCGGACATGATCGGCGCTCAACCGGGAGAAATCGTATTTACCAGCGGCGGCACGGAAGCCAACAATATAGCCGTCATCGGTGCAGCGCAGGCCAATACCCGGCGCGGAAAACACATCCTGCTCAGCGCCGTGGAGCATCCTTCGGTGCTGAAAACCGCCGATGCGCTGAACAACCGCGGTTTTAACGTGCAACGCGTGTATCCGGACGAACAGGGCGTCGTCACGTTATCACAGATTCAAAACGCCGTGACCGGGCAAACCATCCTCGTTTCAGTGATGCATGTGAACAACGAAACCGGCATCATTCATCCCGTGCATGAGATCGCCGCCTGGTGCCGGGAACACGAGATTCTGTTTCATTGCGACGCGGTGCAGTCCTTTGGCAAGCTGCCGCTTTCCCTGCGGGAACTATCGGCGGACCTGCTGACCATATCCGCCCACAAAATACACGGGCCCAAAGGCGTTGGCGCGCTGTACCTGCGCAAAGGCGTGGCCGTAGAGCCGTTATTGTTTGGCGGCGGGCAGGAAGCCAACCGTCGACCGGGAACGGAAAACGTGGCCGGTATCGTCGGTTTTGAGGCCGCGCTCGACCTGCTGGCAGAACGGGAAAGTGATTTTAAATATGCGGCAGATTTGCAACGATTTTTTGAACATTCGCTTACAGCTTTGGGGCACGGCATCCGTATCGTGGGCGAATCCGTTAAACGCTCGCCCTTTATCAGCAACGTAATTTTTCCCGAAATAGACAACGAAAGCTTTTTAATGAATCTGGATATGGCCGGCATCGCAGCTTCGGTGGGTTCGGCCTGTAGTTCCGGCAGCGTGCAGCCCTCACATGTACTTTCCGCCATGAACCTGCCGGAAAGAGAGATTAAGAGCGCCGTGCGATTCAGCTTTGCCCGCACCACCACCCGCCGGGAGCTGGAACAGGCGTTGGAACGCATCCGGGAGATTTTAGAGCGGCTTTGGCATTAAGAGAATTTTTTAAATGATGTTCCCAAGAGTTGTGTAATCTTTCCCATTTAACCGACCCAACGGACGAAACTTGCTGGGATCGATTTTACCATCCGTCAGGATCCGGTCGGCCACATGAAACAGCAGGACCTCGCCGATTACCAGGAAACCAGCTCCAACCTGTGCTGGTCCCACCTCTACAATCCGGTACAACCGACATTCCATGCTGATCAGCGCCTCTGCCACACGCGGCACACGCACCCGTTGCGATGGTGCCGGTGTCAATCCCGCCGCATAAAACTCATCAATCTCTGGAGCAAAAGGTTCAGCTGTCCGCTTCATGGGTTGCAGTAAGTCTTCATGTACCGTATTGACTACAAATTCTTTCGTTTGTTCGATATTGATCAGCGTGTCCTTTTTACTACCATCGCGTTTGCGAGCCGGCGCAAAACAAAGCGTGGGCGGATTGGAAGTCACCCCGTTAAAATAGGAAAACGGAGCCAGGTTCAGCACGCCATCCCGGGATAAGGTGGAAACAAAAGCAATTGGCCGCGGCATAATGCACCCGATCATCCACTGGTATATTTCCCGCACATGCAACGCTTCCGGTTTAATAATCATTTTGTTCTTTTACCTGTGTTTTCACAGAAATTTTATACTTTTGTGACGCTTCGCCTACGGTATTTCTTAAAATAAGCACAGACACCTATTGGATTAAATTTGGTTTTGCGCATCTCTCCGGGCGGTCGGATGCAGGCTTCGGCGCAAAATCCGGAGAGATGTTTTTTGGAAACCTATGATTTGGTATCGCGCGAAGACGCTTAGACGCCAAGTCTTTAAATAATCAAACACCTATATTCAACCAAAAAAACGCACCCTTTATACAAATCTTTTAATTATTTTTTGAAACTTTTTTACAGCTTCGTGGCATAGTGAGAGAATTAAATCAACATTTTCTATTTATAAAAATTCCTTACCCATCGAAACGCTTTCAACTTTTCGATCAGATCCGGTGATAAGGGACCTTTTTCAACCGCTTGAACATTATCCACCAGATGGCGTTCGGTACGCATGCCCGGAATCACCGATGTCACCGCCTCAAAACTAATAATAAACCGCAGAGCCGCTTCGGCTAGAGAGTCCGTTTCATCCTTAACCGCCTCCTGAATCTTTTGCACCCGCTCCCACACCTGCTGTTTGCGGTCACCCCGAAAATAACGATTGCGAAAATCCTTGGGCGGAAAAACAGTGTCCGGATGCACACTGCCGGTTAAGGCACCTTCGTCAAAGGGCACGCGCGCGATCACCGCAATCTGGTTTTCGGCGCAAAATGGCAATAGTTTGTCCAACGGAGATTGATCAAAGATATTGAAAATCACCTGAAAAGAATCGATCAAACCCGTCTTACCGGCTTCGATGCCGTTTTCCGGCTGGTGGTCGTTCATGGAAATCCCGAAAAAGCGTACTTTGCCGTCCTTCTTTAATTGGTAGATGGCCTCTTTCCATTCATCCTGATCCGCCCAGCGATCGTTCCACACATGGAATTGTTGTAAGTCCAGATAATCGCGCTTTAAATTGCGCAAACTGCGCTCCGTGGTCTGAATGATATAATCTTTAGGAAACGATTCGGCCAGTGTGGAATCTTCCCCAGCCGGCCACTCGAATTTTTTGGATGGAATTTTGGAGGTTATGAAAAGCGTTTGTCCCGACTCCCGTTCCACCTCTCCGATCAACCGTTCGCTGTGCCCCATGCCGTACACCAACGCGGAATCAAAAAGGTTCACGCCCAATTCGATGGCTTTATGCAACGCCTTTTTGGATTCCTTGTCGTCCGCGCCCACCCACATGGTTTTCCCAATGCCCCATGCGCCGTAGCCCAGCCGAGATACCTGCTGTTCCGATCTGGCAAAATTACGATATTCCATAGCCCACCTCCGTTAAATCCAAACGTTTCTGTTGAAGCAAAAATTAACAAAACGCCGGTTTAAAACAAAAGGAAAGTTTTATTTCAGAAGTTCTGTTTTCCC